>NZ_BPLI01000012.1:0-126161 GCF_019656175.1 Bacillus sp. BML-BC051 | reverse complement strand
TTGTTTTATGTTGTTTTTATTTTATCTGGTGTAAAGTCTCTGCTGTTATGTAACTTTTCAAAGTTTCTAATCCTATTATAAACAATTATCTGACTTTTGTGAACAGAAAGAATTCAAAAATTTTATATTACTATAAAATTCCTTATTTAAACATCTGTATAATACTCATAACTGCATAGGCAATTCCAGCCCCAATTAATGGACCTACAGCAACTCCATTAAATAAAGCAACCGCTATAATTGTCCCGAAAACGAGCGCAGTTGTAATATGAGGATCCGTCGTCAATAATTGTACGCCGCCTTTCGCTAGCAAAGCGACCGCTACCCCTGAAGCTAAAGCAATCCATGCATAATACGATTTCGCTGCTTCTCCAAGTTGTTTAAAACCTATTTCCCCCGTCGCAATCGGTACGAGTACTGCTATTGTAATAACCGTAACACCAAGGTTAATCCCTTTCGTTTGTAGATAAGGAAAGACTTTATCTCCTAGAAACGTAAATTTCAATAAAAATAACACACCAATAGCTACAGTAAGCGATTGGTTTTTCGCAATAAGTCCTATAATAAGTAGTATGAATAAAAATAACGTTGACTGACTAATCATGTTTGCACTTCCTTTCTGAAAATAATGAACTCATTTCCAAACAAAAATACCTTTAAACCTATCGTTATACATGCTATATCGATGTATATGCAACAATAACCACTTCATTTTTTTATGTATTTTAAAATGAAAAACTGAGACTTTCACCATCAAAGATTTAAGCATGTATACATTTTTAAAACGATTGTCTCTCCTTTCTTTTCTAATAAGAAACAGGTAAAATAAAAAGAAGAGAAAATGAAGTTTTTACCATATAGTAGAAGCATCAACACCAAGCTTTTTCGGTCACTCATATACTGAAAAAGCAGGAAAAATCCATCATTCCACTATAACATAAAGTGAAACTTTAATCAGTGGGGCATTTTCCACTGATTATTAGTTGAACCAATCGGGCTTTTACGGGCAGTTTATCTCCATCTAACTCCTTTAATCCAGCCGCACTTTGGGTAGGAGATTTACTGCCCGTTAATGCGGGGTAAAGTGAAACTTTAATCAGTGGCGACACACTCGTTATAAGTTGAACGAATTAGGATAATCCAAATTGGAATGGGAGGTATACATCTTTGAACCGAAACTTACTATATATGATATTGCGACTCATATTTGTCATTGTAGCAACGGTAGCCGGGTTCTATGCATTACTATATATGTCAGGACTTATCTACCCCTTTATTATCGCTTTCGCATTTGCTTATTTGATTAATCCTGTCGTCAATTTCCTTAATCAAAAACTACAATTTCCTCGCGCACTAGCAGTACTCGTTAGCTTAATTCTCGTATTCGGAGCTATCGTCGGACTCGTTACATATCTTGTAACAGAAGCAATATCTGCCACAACATACTTACTACAACTTGTTACAGTAAAGTTTCCAGATATCGTTAAATTCGCAGAGCAATTTGCACTTAATCATATTATGCCTCTCTATGATGATTTAATTTCTAAATTTAATCATCTTGGGGAACCACAGCGCTATACGATTACACAAAACATTCAAAACTTAGGAACCGAAGCAACGACACAAATGAAAGAACTTTTAACTGCTATTATAAGCGGATTAACAAATTTCATTAGTGCATTACCAACAACTTTAACTGTTCTTGTATTCGTTTTATTAGCCACTTTCTTCATTAGTTACGATTGGCACCGTCTTGCTCAGAAAGTAAGAAAATTTTTGCCCAATCGTGTTCATGGCTACGGAAAAACTATTTTTGTCGATCTAAGAAAAGCTTTATTTGGTTTTGTTAAAGCGCAACTTACACTCG
Organism: Bacillus sp. BML-BC051; assembly: GCF_019656175.1. Taxonomy (NCBI): domain Bacteria; kingdom Bacillati; phylum Bacillota; class Bacilli; order Caryophanales; family Bacillaceae; genus Bacillus; species Bacillus sp. BML-BC051. The sequence goes on along the minus strand of NZ_BPLI01000012.1, from coordinate 124,294 downwards.
TATCTATGACAACTGTTATTGTACTAATCGGACTGTTAATATTACGCGTACCATACGCCATTACTATCGCGATTATTACAGGGGTTGTAGATTTACTCCCGTATCTAGGAACAGGAGCCGTCTTCGTTCCTTGGGTTATATACGTATTTTTCACTGGCGACACTGCTTTCGCCATCGGTCTTCTCATCTTATACATCGTCGTGATTGTCCAAAGACAAATTATGGAGCCTAAAGTACTTTCTTCTAATATCGGCCTCGATCCATTAGCAACTCTGATTGCTCTATTTGTCGGCTTCAAACTCTTTGGCTTTTTAGGATTAATCATCGGTCCAGTCACCTTAGTACTACTTAATACATTGCACAAAGCTCGTGTATTCCATGATTTGTGGAAATATATTAAAGGCTCACCTTCAAAATAATAGTTTCTAGTTCACATACAACAAAAACTTACATGTAATCAGTGGGAAATTTCCACTGATTATTCCTTGTACTTATTTTTCATACTCATTACATCCAACAAGAGAATTGCAACCAAAAAGGATAATTCTCTTGTTTTTTTGTATAAAAAACGCATATTTCGAGGTCTTTTTACATTTTTATTCTATTTTTTTCATAATTATTACTTACATTTATTACTTTTTATGTAAATGAATAAATATACAAAACGAATTAGAATAAGACTTAAACTAATAACTTCCCTGTCCTTATCTAACTTTTCCATGCAAATTGATTCTTTTTATATACAAAAAACAAGTTTGAGTTCACAAAAATTTTCGCGCAGCAGACTCATTAAGAGCTACCAACTCCCCAAATCACATATCCAACCAAAAACACACAGCGAATACAATAAAGTAAGACAACGATTAATAAGGATTTTGCCCACCACCGACTATGTACTTTCATAAGCAGTCCGATTTCCACTTAACTCCTTTGCACTCACCAGATGTTAAGGTAGGATAAAGTGCATCTTTAATTAACTTAACTTTAATCACCCTCCTCATCCTTTTGCAGGTAAAAAAAATAATGCTTAGATCGCTATAATCTAAGCATTATTTCTGCACAATAATAATAGAGTTCTTTCTAAACTTCCATTCCATCCATTTCATAACAAACGGCTTCAATAAAGCCCTCGTCACAGGAAGAACAAAGATAAAACCTATTATATCCGTTACATATCCAGGAAGTACCAAAAGAATACCTCCTACAAAGATAAAAATACCATCGAGTACTGCCGTTCCTGGCATTTCTCCTCTATTCAACTTAGATTGAATCTCTCCAAGTACTTTAAATCCTTGCCTTTTCGCCAAATAGACACCTACAACACCCGTAAATACAATCATAGCGAACGTAGACCACAAACCTATTACATGACTCGATCCAATTAAGACTGTAATCTCAATAGCCGGTATTAAAATAAACAAGACTAGTAACCACTTCATAGTTCCACACTCCTCTCACATACCATAACTTTAAACACCCTCACAACGCCCATATACACCACACAAAAGCCAAATACATTTTCATATCAAACTTCATAACAAATAGCTTTTAAAAGCAATTTCAGACGTCTCAAGCTAGTTATATCTCATTTTTGTGTAAAAAAAAGAGAAGGACTCCGATCCTTCTCTCCGTATTACTTATAGCACTTCCGCATGTCCATTATAAACAATTCCGCGTGCCGCATCAACTGTTACTTCTTGGCCATTCTTTAAAGTTGCTGTTACGCCGTTTACACCAACGATAACAGGAATACCAATTGATACACCTACAACAGCCGCGTGGCTTGTTAGACCGCCTTCTTCTACAACTAGAGCAGCAGCTTTTTCAATTGCAGGAATCATATCTTTATCAGTGCTTGTTGTAACAAGGATATCACCTTTGTTTACGTTCGCTACAGCTTCAGCAGCTGTTTTCGCTACAACTACTTTACCTTTTGCAGCTTTACGACCGATTCCTTGTCCTTTTGCAACTTCTTCACCAACAACATGGATTTTCATTAAGTTTGTTGTGCCAGTTTCAGCAACTGGTACACCAGCAGTGATTACTACAGTGTCTCCAAGTCCGATTAGACCTGCATCCATACCTGTTTGAATTGCAGTATCTAACATTTCGTCAGTAGACGCTGCACGTTTTCCAGCCATAAATGCTTGTACACCCCAAACAAGTGCAAGACGACGTCCTACTTGCTCATCAGATGTTACAGCTACGATTGGAGATTTCGGACGGTATTTAGAGATCATTTTCGCAGTATATCCACTTTCTGTTGGAGCTACGATTGCAGCTACATCAAGAGCAAGTGCTGTATGCGCAACAGATTGGCTAATTGCATCTGTAATTGTTGGAGTGAACTCTTTAATACGTTTTTTGAACATATCTTCATACTGTAATGATTTTTCAACACGTACTGCAATGTTAGCCATCATTGTTACTGCTTCTACTGGGTATTGACCAGCAGCTGTTTCACCTGAAAGCATGATTGCATCTGTACCATCGAAGATTGCGTTAGCTACGTCACTTGCTTCCGCACGAGTTGGACGTGGGTTACGTTGCATAGAATCTAACATTTGTGTCGCAGTAATAACTGGTTTACCTAACACGTTACATTTTTTGATTAGACGTTTTTGTACTAATGGCACTTCTTCTGGTGGAATTTCTACACCCATATCACCACGAGCTACCATTAAACCGTCAGAAACTTCTAAGATTGAATCGATGTTATCGATACCCTCTTGGTTTTCGATTTTTGGTACGATTTGGATGTATTGAGCGTTATGCTCTTCTAATAATTCACGGATTTCTAATACGTCAGACGCTTTACGCACGAATGAAGCTGCGATGAAATCAACTTTTTGCTCGATACCGAAAATGATATCTTTTACGTCTTTTTCAGTGATACCAGGAAGCTTAATGCTTACGTTTGGTACGTTAACACCTTTTTTGTTTTTTACAGTTCCACTGTTAAGAACTTTTGTACGGATGTTTCCGTCAGCTTTTTCGATTACTTCTAGTTCGATAAGACCGTCATCGATTAGAATACGAGAACCTGGGTCTACATCGTCATAAAGACCAGCATAAGATACAGAGAACTTCTCTGCAGTACCTAATACTTGCTCAGTAGAAAGAACTACTTCTGCACCTGTTACAAGCTCAGCTTGTCCGTCTACGAAGTCGTGAGTACGGATTTCTGGACCTTTTGTATCAAGTAAGATACCAACTGTTTTACCAGTTTTCTTTGAAGCTTCACGAATGTTTTTAATACGAGCGCCGTGCTCTTCATGGCTACCATGAGAGAAGTTTAAACGAGCAACGTTCATACCCGCTTCGATTAATTGTTCTAATTTCTCAATACTTTCACTAGCAGGACCTATAGTACATACAATTTTAGTTTTACGCATATTGCACCTCCGAAAATTATGAAACCGTTCCCAAATATCCGACGTTAAGCCGATTAGATGGATAATTCTTTAGATAATTGATACATGTCTTTATCGATTGTATGCTTTTGAGCTAACGCTTCGATAATGTCATGATCAACAAGTTTATTATCTTGAATACCTACACAACGTCCACCTTTACCAGCAATTAATAATTCAACTGCTCTTGCGCCAAGACGACTTGCTAATACACGGTCTTGTGCACTTGGTGATCCACCACGTTGTACGTGACCTAATACAGTTACACGAGTATCAAAGTTTGTCGCTTCCTCAATATGCTTACCGATGTCAATTGCACTTCCAACACCTTCAGCCACAATGATAATACTGTGTTTTTTACCACGTTCACTACCACGCTTCAGACGAGCAATAACATCTTCCATGTCATACTCTTCTTCTGGAATTAAAATTGTTTCAGCACCATCAGCTAAACCAGCCCATAATGCGATATCTCCAGCATGACGTCCCATTACTTCGATAACATATGTACGTTCATGAGATGTAGCTGTGTCACGAATTTTATCAATTGCATCAATAACAGTATTTAAAGCTGTATCGAAACCAATTGTGAAGTCTGTTCCAGGAATATCATTGTCGATTGTACCTGGTACACCAACACATGGGAATCCTTGTTCAGTTAATTTTTTAGCACCTTGGTAAGAACCATCTCCACCAATAACAACAAGTCCTTCGATACCGTGTTTCTTTAATTGCTCGATACCTTTTAGTCGTACTTCTGGATCTTTAAACTCAGGACATCTTGCTGTATATAATTTTGTACCACCACGGTGGATAATATCGCCAACAGAACCAAGTTCTAATTTTTCAATATGACCAGAAATTAAACCAGCGTATCCATGGTAAATACCATATACTTCAATATCATGGAAAATCGCTTTACGAACAACTGCACGAATGGCAGCATTCATACCAGGTGAATCTCCACCACTTGTTAATACACCAATACGTTTCATTTGTACTCACCTCATAAAGATTATTTGCCTTATAATAAAATAACACGAAAAAATATAAAAACACAATGGAGAAGATGTGTCTTTTCATAATAAAAACGTGCATTCGCGAAGAGGAACGCACGCTTTTATTATTTTATCCCAATGGAAGCGTTTGAAAACGAAACTTGCCCAATTTTCATATATTTTTCATAACGTTTTTCGATTAACTCATCTTTCGAAATTCCGCTTAATTGTTCAAAAGTTTTCTTAAGCATTAAATCTATATTTTCTGATTGTTTTAAAATATTACGATGTGCTCCACCTTTTGCCTCTGGAATGATTTCGTCAATTACACCTAATTCTTTTAAATCTAATGCTGTAATTTTCATCGCTTCTGCAGCTTCTTTTGCTTTACCAGCGTCTTTCCAAAGAATTGCCGCCGCACCCTCTGGTGTAATAACAGAATACGTGGAATTTTCCAGCATATGAATGTAATCTCCTACTCCAAGACCTAACGCACCACCACTACCACCTTCACCGATAACAATACAAATAACAGGTACAGTTAAACCCGCCATTTCAAATAAATTACGGGCGATCGCTTCACTTTGTCCACGTTCTTCAGCTGCTTTACCAGGATAAGCTCCCTTCGTATCGATGAAACAAATAATAGGACGATTAAACTTTTCCGCTTGTTTCATTAGACGCAGTGCTTTTCGATATCCTTCTGGATGAGGCATCCCAAAATTACGACGAATATTTTCTTTCGTATCTTTTCCGCGTTGATGCCCAATTACAGTTACTGGCATCCCCTTATATTTCGCAATGCCGCCGACAATCGCCGCATCGTCGCCAAATAGGCGATCTCCATGACATTCAAAAAAATTAGTAAATAAGTGCTCAATATAATCGAGCGTTGTCGGTCGTTCTGCATGACGAGCAATTTGAACACGGTCCCATACTTTCATATTGCCGTATATATCTTCCTCTAATTTTTCTAACTTGTCTTCCAAAATACGAATCTCCTCACTGAAGTCCATCTGGCTGTTTTTCGTATAGTCTTTCAGTTCACGAATCTTATTTCTTAGCTCAACAACTGGTTTCTCAAATTCTAGCTCTGCCATACAGCCATTTCCCCTCCTTGATGAACTTCTAAAATCTTACGGAGCGATTCTCTCATATCATCACGATGCACCACCGCATCTAATTGACCATGCTCTAATAAAAATTCTGCCGTTTGGAAATCTTCCGGTAGTTTCTCACGCACTGTTTGTTCAATTACACGTCTACCAGCAAACCCGATAAGTGCACCTGGCTCTGCAAGATTGTAATCACCAAGTGAAGCGAAACTCGCTGAAACCCCGCCCGTCGTTGGGTGAGTCATAACAGAAATAAATAACCCTCCTGCATTACTATGCTTTTTCAAAGCTACGCTTGTTTTTGCCATTTGCATTAAACTTAATATCCCTTCTTGCATACGGGCACCACCCGACGCAGTAAAGATAATAAATGGAACTTGTAAGTCGTATGCTTTTTCAACTGCACGGGCAATTTTCTCTCCTACAACAGAACCCATGCTGCCCATTCGAAAACGAGAATCCATTACTGCAACAACAACAAGCATGTCATCAATTGTTCCTTCACCAGTTACAACCGCTTCGTTCAATTCAGTCTTCTTACGATCGCTCTCTAGTTTCTCTTCGTATCCTGGAAACTCGAGTGGATTTAATGAAACCATTTCTTTGTCATACTCACGGAATGACCCTTCGTCCAATATACTATCAAGACGTTCCCATGCATTCATAGGATGATGATATCCACAATTCACACATACTTTTAAATTTTTTAGAACCTCTTTCGTATACATGATTTTTTTACATTTCGGACATTTTGTCATAACGCCATCTGGTACATCTTTTCGTACTTGTTCTGAAGGTATTGCAGCGTACTTTTTCTTTTTCACGAATAAATCTCTTAGCACAATTTGACCCCCTTCGTTGAGAGCTAAGGTTAGCGCAAGAAGAAAATTGGGCTAACACCAAAGTTTGATGTTAGCCTTATCTTCTCAATCTGTCTAATAACCTCACTCTTTACGTTTAACTTTAACCGCTACGCGATAGAATGTTTGTCATAACGTGTCATGGTCATTTCGACAAATTTTATACATTACGAGTGAAACTGTATATTCTCTACTAATTCATCGTAAATTTTTAGTGCAACATTTTCTTGTTTTTCTTCCAAAGTAGCATAAAGCTTTCTATACATATCGATAGAATCTCCTGAAACTTTACAAGAAAGAGTTGATACGTAATCATTTACGATCATCCAAATGCGATAAAGTAAATAATTATCGACTTGTTCAATAAGTGTTTTAAAGAACGTTTGATGAAGCATTGGAATTGAGTTTTCATTTTCTTCAAGCACTTTGTGTAATTTACTTAGCACTTTAGAAAACGTTTCTTTCGGTAAATTACATACAATTCGAATCATATCTTTCTCGAGCAATCCTTTTGTTTGTAATAAATCACGAATTGTTTTCTCATCTTGCAGCAAGAACGGCGCAATCAATTGTACAAGACCGTTATCGTAAAAGTTTCGAATAAACGTCCCTTCACCACGTCTCGTTTCAATCAACCCTACCAGTTCTAAAGCACGCAATGCTTCTCTTACAGAGGAACGCCCTACGTTTAAACGTGAACTTAACTCACGCTCAGACGGCAAACGATCCCCCGCCACCAATCCATCTTCTTCCATAATGGAACGGATTTTTTTTACAATTTCGAGATATACTTTTGTATTTGATGATGTCAATGGAAATTCCTCGCTTATTCTTTACCAATCAGCGCTAATTGTTTTGTTTTCTCAGCAATCTCATTTGGATCTACTTGACGGCGAGCTACTCCTGTCTCCATTGCAGCTTTCGCAACGTAAGCTGCCACTTGAGGCGCTACACGCGCGTCAAACGGTGCAGGAATGATATACTCTGCATTCAACTCATCTTCTGCTACAAGCTCAGCAATAGCCTGTACAGCTGCCATCTTCATTTCTTCGTTAATTTGTGTCGCATGTACGTCAAGTGCACCACGGAAAATACCAGGGAACGCTAGTACATTATTTACTTGGTTTGCGAAGTCAGAACGACCCGTTCCAACAACAGCTGCGCCCGCTGCTTTTGCCAATTCTGGCATAATTTCTGGAACTGGATTCGCCATTGCAAAAATAATTGCATCGTCATTCATTGTACGAACCATCTCTTCTGTTAATGCACCTTCTGCAGATACACCAATGAATACGTCCGCACCTTGCACAACATCAGCTAAAGAACCTTCGATACGATTCTTATTTGTATATTTTGCAACTTCATCCTTCACAGGATTCATACCTGTAGGACGACCCTCATAGATCGCACCTTTACGGTCACACATAATAATGTCGCGTACACCATAGCGATATAAAAGTTTAATAATTGCAATACCTGCTGCACCTGCGCCATTTGCGACAACTTTAATGTCAGACATTTTCTTTCCAACTAGTTTTAGCGCGTTCACAAGACCTGCTACTGTTACGATAGCTGTTCCGTGTTGATCATCATGGAAGATAGGAATATTTGTTTCTTTTTTCAAACGTTCTTCAATAATGAAGCAGTTTGGTGCTGCGATATCCTCTAAGTTAACGCCGCCAAAAGTTGGCTCCATTAATTTTACAGTTTCAACAATTTTATCTACATCGTTTGTATTTAAGGCAATTGGGAATGCATCTACACCAGCAAAGCTCTTGAATAATACAGCTTTACCTTCCATTACTGGAAGAGATGCTTCAGGTCCAATGTTACCAAGACCAAGTACAGCCGTTCCATCAGTCACAACTGCTACCATATTTCCCTTCATCGTATATTCATATACCTTACTTTTATCGTCATAAATTTCTTTACAAGGCTCTGCAACCCCTGGAGAATATGCAAGACTTAAATCTTTTGCATTTTCTACTTTTACTTTTGATACAGTTTCTAATTTTCCTTGATGCACTTTATGCATGTGAAGTGCTTCTTCACGAAGTGTTGACAAACTATCCACTCTCCTCAAATTATTCTAGCTGATATCAATTTCTCCAAGTGGTCTGACCACGAACACTACTACTATAATAATCGAAGTGTAGGGAAATTGTCCATTATATTTTCACAACCACATTTTCTTCCCCGACAATTTCACGAAGTGCTCCTAAACATTCTTCACTTGGATGAATCGATAAACTTCGTGATAATTGTACCATTTTATGTTCCTTTTCATAATAAATTAGTACTTTCGCAAAACCCGAATAGTCAAACAATATTTTAGTAACCTGATTTAACTGCTTTTTCTCATACTGAGACGGCAATTTCACGTAAACAGTTGCGTCTTTTTTTTCTTCATACACATCCATTTCTTCTAACGGATATAGCCCATTTACAATCCATTGCAACTTATGATTTCTAAGCTCAATCATGCCGTCAACTAATACAATTGCGCCTTCTTGTAACTTATCTGAGAAATGTATATACGTTTCTGGGAAAAGAACTGCTTCCATTTCATCATTTTGATCACAAAATGTAATAAACGCCATCTTTTGCAACTTTTTCGTACGAATTACTCTCACGCTTGTTATATACACGATCGCTCTTTGTACTTTTTTCTTATGCCGCATCGCCTGAGCGAGAGATGGAATCTCTAATTCTTTCGCTAACTTTACATACTGCGCTGTCGGATAGCTTGATAAATAAAAACCTAATGCTTCCTTTTCTTTATTTAACTGTTCAATAAAAGAGAGCTCTTCTCCTTGTACGTATTTTGATTTCGGAACAGCATCTCCTAAATCACGTGCAAGATTTGCGTACTCTAACGCTCCTTTAAGACTTTTCCATAAATTCGTTCTCGAAATACCAAAATCATCAAAACATCCAGACCAGACGAACGCCTCTAAATTTCGCTCTGTTACAAACTTTGATGGCATGCGAAGACAAAATTCAAATAAATCTTCAAACATTTTTTTCTCGCGTTCTTCGAGTAATGCTGTCACTGTAGCCATTCCGATGTTTCGAATGGAAAGTAAGCTGTAACGTATCGCATTGCCTTCTATTTGAAAATTATAACCACTCCTCTGAAGAGACGGTGGCAAAACGTGAAAACCTTTCCGCTTCGTTTCTCGTATATACTGCACAATCTTATCTTCATTTCCAATTGCACTTGATAATAGTGCTGTCATAAATTCCAGCGTATAATTCGCTTTTAAGTAGGCAAGCTGATATCCAATCATACTGTAGGCTACCGCGTGACTTCGGTTAAAACCGTAATTTGCAAATCTTACAATTAAATCGTAAATTTTCTCCGCGGATGTCTCGTCATAACCATTTTGTAAACAACCTTGCACAAAATGCTTACGTTCCTGATCTAAAATATCACGATTTTTTTTACTCACTGCACGGCGTAATAAATCTGCTTCTCCGAGCGAGAATCCTGCTAATTTCGACGCAATTTGCATAATTTGTTCTTGATATACAATTACACCGTACGTTCTTTCTAAAATTGGCTTTAAGTCCGGATGTAAATATTCAATTTTTCTTTTTCCATGCTTTGATTCAATAAAGGTCGGAATTTGTTCCATCGGTCCTGGTCTATATAACGAGTTAACAGCAACAATATCTTCAAATTCATTCGGTTTTAACCCGCGAAGTACATTTCGCATACCACCTGATTCAAGCTGGAATACACCTGTTGTATCCCCTCTACCTAACAATTGGAACGTCTTTTCATCTTGAAGTGGTAAATTTCTTATATCAATTTGTGTCCCCGTTTTTTCCACGATAAACTTTATAATATTTTCAAGTAACGTTAAATTACGCAATCCTAAAAAGTCCATCTTTAACAAACCAAGTTCTTCTAATGCATCAGCTGGATATTGCGTAACATACACATCGTTATGCCCTTCTTGAATTGCAACACTTCCTGTTAACGGCTCTTGGCTCATAATAACGCCAGCTGCATGAATAGACGTATGACGTGGTAAGCCTTCTACACGTTTTGCAATTTCAAACACACGCTCATGTAACAGATTCCCTTGTATGAACTCACGGAGTGATTGCGATTCCTCATATGCATCTTTTAACGTTATACCAAGCTTTGATGGGATAAGTTTTGAGAATATGTCAATATCTCGCGGCGGAAGCCCCATTACACGCGCAATATCTCGAATTGCCGCTTTTGCTGCAAGCGTCCCAAACGTTACGATTTGTGCAACACGAAGCTGACCATATTTATCTTTCACATATCGAATCATCTCATCACGTCTTATATCTGGAAAATCGATATCAATATCTGGAAGTGTCACACGTTCGGGGTTTAAAAATCTTTCAAATAATAGATCATATTCAATCGGATCAATATCTGTAATTTCTAATACGTAAGAAACAAGTGAGCCAGCTGCCGATCCACGTCCTGGTCCTGTTAAAATATGATTTTCATGCGCATACTTCATAAAATCCCATACGATGAGGAAATAATCACTAAACCCCATACTAGAAATAACGTTTAATTCATGATTTAAACGCTTTATATGTACTTCTTTCGGCGTACCATAACGTTTCTGCAACCCTTCTTCACAAACGCGGCGTAAATACATATCATTCGTCTCGTTAGCCGGAACAGGAAATTTCGGTAATTGATTTATATGAAACGGTATTTCTACTCTGCAACGTTCTGCAATTTCTACTGTGTTATAAATCGCTTCTTCTACGTGAGAAAATAGTGCTTCCATTTCATCTGATGATTTTAAATAATATTGATCCGTTTTCAACCTCGGTCTATCTGGATCAGTCATTTTCGTTCCACTTTCAACAGATAATAAGCACTCATGAACAAGTGCGTCACTTTGATTGATGTAGCGTACATCGTTTGTTGCAACGACTGGAACATTTATCCTACTCATAAATGCAGGTAATTTCTCTTGCAGAAGCAGTTCATCTTGAATCGCATGATGCTGCAAACTCATATAAAAATTGCCGAACATGCTTTGATACATGCGAGCTAATTCTTCAGCTTCACTCTCTTTGTCTTCTAATAATAATTGTTCGATTTCCCCATCTTTACCTGGTGAAATAGCAATTAATCCTTTCGCATAATGGGCAAGCCATTTTTTCGGAATACCTTCTTTTGACTTCGTCATAATGCTACTAGAAATCTTTAATAAATTTTGATAGCCTATTTCATTTTCAGCAAGTAAAACAAGCGGATAAGATTTTTCATCTTCTTCACTAAAAATAGAAGCTGTTAAGCCGATAATAGGCTGTATACCATGTTTCTTACATGCTTTATAAAATGGAATAACACCATACATAACATTTTCATCCGTAATAGCGAGTGATGAAAAACCAAGTTCTTTCGCCCTGACTACAAGCTCATCAATTTTACAAGCACTTTTTAATAAACTAAAAACGGTTTGACATTGTAAATGCACAAACTTCACTGTTGTACCCTCTCTTTACCAATTTGACTACTTTTATTATAGGTGATGAGGAAAGCGGAAATCAAAACATACTTCTTATACTTTGTCCATATATATGAAGAAGAAAGGGGAATGACGATGGATGTAAGAGAACACACTTTTTTCTCTCTGCTTATTATTAGTTACTTTATTGCCTTTGGGGTTATACTCGGTGGTTCATTAATTGGCGGCTTTGGTGCATTTCTTATCGGAAAACCAACTCTAACTTACATTAATCAATTCGCCCAAAATTTAAAAATTTGGGCACTCGTTGCAGCAATTGGCGGAACATTTGATACTTTTTATAGCTTTGAAAGAAGTTTCTTTGGCGGAGATATGAAAGATATCGTAAAACAAATTCTCCTTATTTTTTTCGCAACAGGTGGTATGCAAACAGGTCTTACTATTATTAAATGGCTAACGCAGGAACATGTATGAGAGTACCAAGTGCCAATACAGCAAAAAAATGGTATTTAGTTTTAGCTGGTGCTGCTGTTGGAGGCGTATTGAGCTGGTTTATTTTTTTGTACATATACGGTGTTTTTCAAGAAGAACAAGCTAGTAAAATAGCAGAGCAACGAGAAATTATAGAAAAACAAGAAGCAAAGCTTCACGTCCTTCTCGAAGATCAAGAAAAATTGAATACTGAAAATAAACGGCTCTTAACTATTCAAGAGATTAAAATAAAACTTATAAATCGAGAAAAATACGATTTAGACAATCTTACACTCGAAAATATGACCACATCTATCCATAATGACCTCCAGCACCTTTTAACGAAAAACATACAAAGTATCGCAAAAAATAAAGACCTACTCAAAAAGGTAATCGAAAACAAAACGTACAAACATTACGATCGTCTATACCGCTTTAAAGTCGATACAATATCTTTTGATACCGTGCTTGAAATTAGCATTACTATAGAGAAAGAAAAATAAAGAAGGAGGGCTTTAACGCCGCTCCTTCTTTTCGTTTTCATATATAATCTCTTATCTACACAACTCACATAAATCAGCAAAAAGACGATCCGCTTCTTCCCAAGAAGATGCTTTTGCACCAGAAGCCATCGGATGCCCTCCGCCATTATATTGCATTGCTAATTTATTTATCACTGGTCCTTTTGAACGAAGACGAACACGAATCACATCGTCTTCCTCTAAAAATAGAACCCACGACTTTAATCCATCAATATTACCAAGTGCTCCAACAACGCCAGATGCCTCAGAAGGAAGCACATCAAACTTTTCTAATACTTCTTTCGTTAATTTAATGTAAGCTGCTCCTTCTTCTACCATCGTAAAGTTTTGTAAAATATAGCCGTTCAAACGAGCAATCTTTTCTTTCGTCTTATACATTTCATTGTATAAATCTGTGAATTTCACATCCATATCAACAAGCTCACTTACGTAACGAAGTGTTTTCGCTGTTGTATTCGGAAATAAGAAACGACCTGTATCCCCAACAATACCCGCTAAAATAAGACGAGCTGCTTCTTTTGTTATCTGTAACCCTTTATCTTTTCCATACGTGTAAAACTCATAAATCATTTCACTTGTAGAACTTGCTGTCGTATCTACCCACGTAATATCTCCGTACGGATCTTCATTTGGATGATGGTCAATTTTAATTAGCATCTTCCCTTTTCCATAACGTTGATCGTCAACACGTTCTTGGTTCGCAGTATCACATACGATAACAAGTGCATTTTCATATACACTATCTTCAATATCATCCATTACTCGTAAGTATGCTAATGACGGTTCGTTGTACCCAACCGTATAAATATTTTTCTCTGGAAACGATTCTTGTAGAATGGTACCAAGACCACCCTGTGAACCTAACGCATCTGGATCTGGACGTACATGACGATGAATAATAATTGTATCAAACTCTTTAATTGCTCCTAAAATTTGCTCATGCATATGTATAATCTCCTTTTTACTCAACTTCTCCACTTTAACGTGCAGTAAAAGCCCAACCGGTGCAGGCTAATCATTAGCGCGCAGAAACATCCCCGCACTAATTAAAATTTCACTTTATCCTTCATTATAACGGAAAGTATTTCATACATGCGAACAATTGCTTTATAATAAAAGTTAGAAAGTTTAGATATTTCTTTTTTCTCCACTATTATTTTTCACAAAGCGATAGGAGTGTGTATTATGCCAGTATTAGTCTTCTGTATTATCGTCTCATTTATGTTGTACCTCTTCTACAAAACAAAATACTTTCGTACAAGCCGCCCAATGGAGAAAGGTTGGCTCTCTGGAAAATCTGCAATGGCACTCGGTTCATTCGTCTTATTCTTCGGGATAAACCAATTCTTTTTAGAACTTTCAACCGCTCGTATTATCGTTGGTGTTTTATTTGTTCTATTTGGTAGTGCAAGTGTATTTAATGGATTTCGCCAATATAAACATTTCTTACCATTAGCAGTTGAAGAAGCTGAATCTGTCTGAAGCAACATAAAAAAGCATCAATATTGTGATGCTTTTTTATGTTGCTTAACTTTTAAAATCATATACGCAACAAAAGCAGAAGGTATATTAAAGGGGTTGCCTTGTACATGAAAATGTAATTGTTCTTCTTCAAAAGACATTTTTTCATATAGTTCTCGCTGAGATAATCCTGTTCGTTTCTTTTTTTCATGTAAACCTTGTAAGTATAAATATTGAAACGGTATCATCACAAGGAAGTAAAATAGTGCGATACTACCAAAGAAGAGCACTTCTGATGACATATTGCATACCACCTTCCTAAAATCCATTTCCTTACAATAAAATTATAACATAGTATAAACTCTAATTAAATCAATATTATGTTTTTTGAATGTACAATTACCTCTCCACATATATATCCTGCTACTCCTTTGCTTTCCCCCTAAAATCCTCCCTCATCTTTAGCAACAGCTTCAAAATCCAATAAAACAAAATAAAGTTAACGAAAAAACCTAATGGATTAAACCAGCATTCCCATCCGCCATAATAAACAAACGTTTCAGCTGGTATACCAAAGTAAAGAAAATCCGGCTCATTTTCTCCTGATATAGGAATAAAGGCGCCCACACTAGCAAGAGTTACACTTACAAAATACAGCCTCTTTTTAATAGCGTTCATCCTTCTATGCGTTAACACATGCATAATGATGAAACATACGACCACTAAAAAGAAAATGATTCCGTCCATTCCCTTCCTCCTTATCGCTATTCCATTTCCACATCTTCAAATTTTTTAGTCTTTTATTATAACTATGAAATGATACTCTATTTATTTTTTGTTTCTATCCTTTTAAATAAAAAAATGGAACAAACCAAAGCGGCTTGCTCCATCTTTTTATTTATCGATCAACTGCACCATAAGTAATGCTTTCCCGACAACATTACCTTCATGATGCACTTCTACATCAACCTTACCAAATTTACGTCCAATTTCTAATACTTTCGGATGAACCGATACAACATTGTCAATTTGAACTGGTTTTACGAAATAAATTGTTAAGTTCTCAACAATTAAATCACTCTTCTTTTGCGCACGAATAACGCGATTCGTTGCTTCCGTCACAATTGTTGCGAATACACCGTAAGATAACGTTCCGATTGAATTCGTCATTTGCGGCGTCACTGAAAATTGATATAGATGTTCATTTTTTGCTTCTTTCGGCGTCATGAATTGATTCGTTACAATATCATCGATTGTTTCACCGACTTGTGGTTGACGCTGAATCATTTGCAATGCCTGAAGTACATCTTGACGGCTAATAATACCTTGCAGTTTATTTCCTTCATCAACAACAGGAAGTAACTCAATACCTTCCCATACCATCATACGTGCCGCAGCTGCGACAGACATTTTTCCATTTACCGTAATTGGATGTTTTGTCATCACTTTATCAATTGGTGTTTCTTTCGCAACACCAATCATATCTTTTGAAGTTACAATACCTAATACCTTTTTATTTTCATCAACAATTGGATATCTTCCGTGCATCGTCTCTTCATTATACGCATGCCATTGCTGTACTGTATCATTTGGTTTTAAATATAATGTCTCTTCAATTGGCGTTAAAATATCTTCAACGAGTACAATTTCTTTCTTAATAAGCTGATCGTAAATCGCACGGTTAATTAACGTTGCAACTGTAAATGTATCGTAACTACTTGAAATTATCGGCAGTTTTAATTCATCTGCTAATTTCTTCACATGATCTTCCGTATCAAATCCACCCGTAATCAATACCGCAGCTCCGGCTTCTAACGCTAATTGATGTGCGTTCGTACGGTTACCGATAATAAGTAAGTTCCCAGCTTCTGTATAGCGCATCATCGCTTCTAATTTCATTGCCCCAATTACGAATTTATTTAACGTCTTATGTAGTCCTTCTCTGCCCCCAAGTACTTGACCATCGACAATGTTAACGACTTCTGCATATGTCAGCTTTTCAATATTCTCTTTCTTCTTTTGTTCAATTCGAATTGTTCCGACACGTTCAATCGTACTAACATATCCTTTATTTTCTGCATCTTTAATTGCACGGTAAGCTGTACCTTCACTTACACTCAAATCTTTTGCAATTTGCCTTACAGAAATTTTATGCCCTACTGGCAGGCCATTAATATGTTCTAAAATTTGGTTATGCTTGGTAGCCAAATGGTTTCACCATACTTTCTTTTCCCTAAATTCTTCATGTGTTGTATTTTCAGTATACTATATTTTCAAAACTGTTACACTCTCTCTTTGTATATCTGTACTATTTTTTTTATAACAAAATACGCCTTACATTATACTACTTCTTCTATTACAACAATGTAATGGTATTGTCATCTCGTTCGATAGTTTGTCCAGCCGCTTCAATATACAATGAAGACAAGAAATAAAACAAAGGAGCGGATACATGATGAAAAAATTATTAGAAGTTGTAGGTGCTGTATTTTTAGCTTTCGTAGACGGGAAAAAAGTTGCAATGGAATTGAATGAAACACCTGAACAGCCACTTCCAAAAAGGAAAGAATCACCAAAACAAGTACAAACTTTAAAAGCTGTCCTACACACGTAAAAAACCCTTCACTTGTCTTTTCAAATGAAGGGTTTCTGTTCTATAGTGTAATACTTTCTCCAGCCTCTAATACTTTCCCTGTACAATTTTGTAGCTTTTCTACAAATTGATATGGATCTTGTTCAATTACTGGGAACGTATTGTAATGCATCGGTACAACAGTTTTCGCCTGAACCCATTTTGCTGCTAAAACAGCATCTTCTGGTCCCATTGTGAAATTATCACCAATGGGTAAAAATGCTATATCAATGTTGTTCAGTTCCCCAATTAATTTCATATCAGAGAATAGAGCGGTATCTCCTGCATGGTATACAGTTTTCTCTTCTGCTGTAAATAAAATACCTGCTGGCATACCTGTATATGTAATCGTCTTATTTTCTTCATCAATATAACTAGAACCGTGGAATGCTTGTGTAAACTTCACTTTTCCGAAGCCAAATTCATGCGAACCACCAATATGCATCGGATGTGTATTCACACCTTGCCAACTTAAAAAGGTCGCTAGTTCAAATGGTGCCACAACAACTGCATTATTTTTCTTCGCAAGCTCTACTGTATCTCCAACATGATCACCATGTCCATGCGATAAAAGAACCGCATCTACTTTGACATCTTCAGCCTTTAAATCTGTTGTAGGATTTCCAGTTAAAAATGGGTCAATTAAAATCACTTTTCCATTCGTTTCAATCTTTACAACTGAATGCCCGTGATAAGATACTTTCATTACTACATTCCTCCCCTATACACATTCTCACTTTTTATTCTACATGATTTTTCAATTCCCTGTCTTTTCTAACATCTATTTACTTGTCATAACGCTTTCTTCCGATGTAAAGTTATATTTGTAATTAAATATCTCGGGGGTGCCAATCGATGAATGCTAGATTAGAAAATTTAATGCAATGGCTAAAAGAAAAAAACGTAGAAGCTGCGTTCTTAACTTCTACACCAAACGTTTTCTACATGACAAACTTCCACTGTGAACCACACGAAAGACTTCTTGGTATGTTTGTATTCCAAGAAAAAGAGCCTATTTTAATTTGCCCTAAAATGGAAGAAGGTCAAGCGCGTAACGCTGGCTGGGCACATGAAATTATCGGATTTACTGATACTGACAGACCATGGGATATGATTGCAAAAGCAATTAAAGACCGCGGCATCAATGCAAACGCAGTTGCAATTGAAAAAGAACATTTAAACGTAGAACGTTACGAAGAACTAACAAAATTATTCCCAAATGCAGCGTTCAAATCAGCTGAGGAGAAAGTTCGTGAACTTCGTTTAATTAAAGATGAAAAAGAACTTTCTATTTTACGCGAAGCAGCTAAAATGGCGGACTACGCTGTTGAAGTTGGTGTAAATGCAATTAAAGAAGATCGTAGTGAGCTAGAAGTATTAGCAATTATTGAACACGAATTAAAAACAAAAGGCATACATAAAATGTCATTTGATACGATGGTATTAGCAGGTGCAAACTCTGCTCTTCCACACGGTATTCCAGGTGCAAATAAAATGAAACGCGGCGATTTCGTACTATTTGATTTAGGCGTAATCATTGAAGGTTATTGCTCTGACATTACACGTACAGTAGCATTCGGTGACATTTCTGAAGAACAAACTCGCATTTATAACACTGTACTTGCTGGACAACTACAAGCAGTTGAAGCATGTAAACCAGGTGTTACACTTGGTGCAATCGACAACGCTGCTCGCTCTGTGATCGCAGATGCAGGTTACGGCGACTTCTTCCCGCACCGCCTTGGTCACGGACTTGGAATTAGCGTACACGAATATCCAGATGTAAAAGCTGGTAACGAGTCTCCATTAAAAGAAGGTATGGTCTTCACAATCGAGCCAGGTATTTACGTACCAAACGTAGGCGGCGTTCGTATTGAAGATGATATTTACATCACAAAAGACGGATCAGAAATTTTAACGAAATTCCCGAAAGAATTACAATTTGTGAAATAAGAAAAAAGGCAGCGTGATTGCTGCCTTTTTCTATTTCTCTACTATTTCAAATTTCTCTACAATCATTTTTGCTGGATAGCTTTCAAGCATTTGAGAAAACCATACTTTTATTTTATCCCCTGTTTTTAACTGTTTATATGCGCCTTTATCTTTAAAGCTCAAAACTATATGTGATGGATGCTCTTTATTTATTTGTTGTTCCATATAATGTTGCAATTCTACTTTTGTATTAAACGTTTTATCATCGACAAAAAATACCGTTTCATTTCTTACTATGACATACCCCTCTTCAGGTACTTTTTTTACCGCTACTTGCTCTACTTGTTTTATATCACACGCTGATAATATGATTAGAAATACACTTAAAAACATAAAGTTTTTCATACGCCTATTCATTTTTAACTCCTTACTCTAGGCTATTTCAAATTTAACACCATCTTCTCCTCATACTTATCATCCCATTTAATCACAACCTCTATCGGTTCATCTTTAGATAGAGGCGCACAACTTACACAAGAAGACTTCATTTCAATCCTTGCTCCTTTATGAACTTCTGAAGTTTGTGTCATTGTACGAAAGGTTTCATTAATAGCAATCTCTAAATTTTTAAATTCTGTATTTCCATCTCCGCCTTTATACTGAAACGTAAACATTCCATCTTCACTGTCATCCTTAATATGCCCTTTATATTGCCCCGTCCAACTTTTGCTCTCGCTAGAAAAAGTAACATACGAAAGAGAGCAGCTTCCTAAAAAGAAAATACTAATAAAAAAGACTAATGCTCTCTTCATAATGCCCCTCCATTCAAAAGCATTTATTTATTGTCTATTTCTTTCTCTTATTATACTAATAAAATACAGAATTTTCTAAAATAGGAGGTTTATATGTTACAACAGCAGCTAGAAGAAATTCGTAATAATAATTACATAATGGATAACACAATTAACATGGATTCTTTAAGTTCAAATATGCTTAAACATATCGGTGTTACTGATAGCTATTTAAGAGACAAACTTATTTACTCTACTTTTTACCATCTCATCAAAAAGGACTACATTTCACACACACAATTACAGAAATTGTTATTAGAAAGCATCAGCGAAAACTATTTATTTTATAAAATTCGTTCAGATGACGAAGATGCTGTATTTACCCGTGCATTTACGACCTTATTAATTGCGCTCCTTATTGATGCGGATACAAAATATAATTTCTTATCACAGAATGATATTTTAACTGTAAAAGATCAATTAATTCTATATATGAACAAAGAGCATGATTTCCGTGGATATGTTCAAGACCATGGCTGGGCACATAGTATCGCTCATGCTTCTGATACATTTGAGGCGCTTGTGAATAGTCCTAAACTGGAAAATTTATATTATGAAGAGATACTACAAACTTTATTAAACAAAGTTTGTGTTCATTCCATCTATTACAAATATGAAGAAGACGAGCGTCTCGTTTATCCAATTGTCTCAATGCTACAAAATGGTCTACAAGAAGAAACACTCATATTAGCCCTTCATGATTTAGCAGCTCAATTACCCGTCCAAAAACAAACATTACAGATTAAATCGTATGAGTTTTTATACGGAAATATAAAATCTTTCCTACGCAGCTTATTTTTCAGACTACGCACACTGTCTATATGCAAAGAAACAGAATGCGAAATTGAAAAATTGCTACAAGAACTTCCAAAATATTATTAAAAAAAGAAGGCCACTTAAAAAGTGCCTTCTTCTATTTCACTAATATTTAATTGAAATTTCACGATCCAAACTGAGAAAAGGTGGACAAGAAGCGCAAACGTCATACATGCTCCGCTTAAAAAAGTTAGTATAGGATGCGAATACACGTGCCCTAATCCATAGGATATCGCCACGAAAAACATTGTTATGTAAATATAAATTGCTCCATGTATTTGCCTCATATAAACCTCCTTTTCACATAGTATAACATAAATTTTCTGATTATTCACATTAATAAACTGTAATTAATATTTCTCAACCGTTACACCTCTAACAGCCGCTTTAATATATGGCGCTCCTTGTAAACTTTGTAAATCCTCTGTTTTACCTGTTACAACTACAACGTATATTGGTAGGTCTTTTGATTTGAAGTTTTTCATCTCGTTATAGTTTTCCCTAAAATATTTTTAATATCCCCCGTTATTTTCACTTAAAGATATCTAAATACAGCTTTTCTTCAAAATTTTTTCAAGATAAAAAGCACATCTACCTTGATGTGCTTCTCTCTAACATACTATTCTATTATTTCATCGCTTCCTTCACAACATCTTGAATCATAACAACTTCTGTTTTCATATCAACAGACTGTACTTCTTCATCAATACATTCATACCAAAACGCTAAGTGCTTTTTATCAATTTCATGATGAGAATTTTCGACAAGAGCCCCGTCTTCTCCTTGCACAGAATACCAATATAAGTACTCTTCTCCACCTCTTATTTCCCGGAAAATTGTCTCTACATACATCTTTTCGTCGTTTAATGTCAAAAGCACTTCTTTCATATTGTCATTAAGAAGCTGCATCCATTCATCTACACGATGACTTTTACCTTGTTTCACTTTGAATCTCGTTAACTCCACATTCATTTTTATTCCCCCGTTTTCTTCCGTACAAACAATCTATATCCTATTGGATTATAAAAACTTAATTTACTAGCTAGTTTTTGCGAAGGAATATTTTCTACATAACAATCCCAGCACGGTGTAATATCATTTTGCATGCAATGTTCAATAAATCGTGTTGCAACAGCTTGTGCTAATCCTTTTCCTTGATACGCTTCATGCGTCACAATATCAATTTCAGCAAATCCATTCCCGCTAAATATCGAAACACATTCAGCTACAATCATCCCATCTTGTTCTATACAAAATCCGAAACCACCGTTTAAAAACAGCTCTTTTGATCCCCAATATTCTTTATAATACTCCTCTGTAAATTCATTGCTTCGTTCTATATCACTTTTATCAATACGCTTCACTTCATATGTATTTTTGCTTGCATCTCGTTTTCTCTCTTCAGAAATTTCTCTTTGGAATTTCATTCGCGGCATATTCCGAAGTACATTACTAAAACGCCCTTCAATCATTATTTCCCACTCTTCAATTGAAGTGAAGAGCGTAAATCTCTTCTCTGTTTTTTCAATAGCCACTTTTAAATACGCAAATAGATCTTCGTTATAATTTTGATCATCCGTATCACCAAATAAATAATAGATACCATTAGCTGTACGAATTAATCCTGCTGTTAACTTCTCGTTGGCAAAAATCTCACCATCTATCATTTGGTCACATACCGCATAAGCAAACGTCGTCGTTGTTGTATTACTTTCTAAAATCGGAAGGATTTTTCTATACTCGGCTACAGATAATTTTTTCATAATTGCTCCACTTTAATCGTATCCGCCTCTATATTTTCAAAACAAAGATTTACCGTTCTCTTTAATGCTCTCGTTCTATGAATCGTACACGCTGGAATTAAAATAGAATCATTCGGCTTTAAAACCGCTGTTTCTCCATCTTCAAAATCAATAAGTAATTCTCCCTCTAGTACAATGAATAATTCATCCGAATTAGAATGATAGTGCCAATCGTATTCACCATTAAATACAGCGATTCGTAAGCAATGACTATTCACATTTGAAACGACGAAGTTTTTATGTTGATCTTGAATGTCCTTTGTTAATTCTAATAAATTCACAGTCTCCATATCCCGTCTCACCCTTTCATTAGTCGTTCTTCTGAAAAACTAGCTTAGTCTCCACCACCTCCACAATCTCCTCCACTATCACTTGAGCTGCTACAATCGTTGCTACTGTAGTCACCAAATCCACTTGATGAGCTTGAAGCATATGAAGATTTTTTTCTCATTTTTCTTTGCTTATCTTTCTTACTTTCATGACTAGGCCATACTTTATGAAAGAATATACCGAATAAGACTAATTCTATTATGACAAGTGTAAATTCTAGAATGCTCTCAATAATATTGGGGGTTATCTCAAAACTGTAAAACACTCCAAATGAATACATACACAAAATCACATACAGAGCCATACAAATATACCGAAATGTTTTCTCTATCATAATGACTACTTTTTTTGAAAGAGGTATGTTCTGTTCCTGTTTTTTCTTTATATACTTTTGTCTTTTAGCTTGCTTTTTCTTCCTCTTTTTGCTCCCCATTGACTCTCCTCTTCCGACTTCTTTTTTCATTTAATTCCAAATTATCACAAAAAATAACATTTTAACAAGCTATATTTCACGTAAAGTTTTATTTACTTTTTGTAAAGTTTTATTTACTTTTTGTAAAGTTTTATTTACTTATTACCTAAAAATGGATATAATAAATGTAACAAATTTACAAAAAGGAGACTTTTTATATTTGATTAAAAATAAGGTGAAACAATTCCGCGTCGTTAGAGACATCACCCAAGAACAATTAGCTTCCTCTGTTCAAATTACTAGACAATCCCTCATCGCTATCGAGAAGAATAAATACAACCCTAGTTTAGAATTAGCATTGAAATTATGTGAGTTTTTCAACTGTAAAGTAGAAAATTTATTTCAATTAGATAAAACTGGGGAGGAAAAAAAATGAAAAACACTTTTAATCAAGAATTCATTTCGCATCTTACCATTTTATTGTTAGGTTCAACTTTTCTTTATTTCAATAGTAATGATGAAGAAAAAATTAGTTCTGTCCTTCTATTCGCTGGTGTATACATACTCTTAGCCTTGATACTATTCGTGGTGAAACGGATATTCTTTAAGAAAAAAAAGAACGATCCCGAAAAATATCCATTACCTGAAATGGATGAAAGAATCGAGAAGATGAGTTTAAAACTTATGGCGCAAATTTTCGGTCTCTCTCATTTAATCGGTTCTGCGATACTATTTATTTTATATATCACTGACAAAAATTCGATGATACGAGTTGAGTATGCCTTGTATTATTTATTCGGCATTCTTTTCTTTACAATGATGTTCGGATTGAGAATCGTAAAGAAACTAGACAATTAACCCAAGTAAAAAACCCCTCCTTACAAAAGGAGGGGTTTACATGTATCTCTATTATGATAAAGCAGGAGCTTTTTCAAGAAGCTCTTTCGCATCAGCGTATTGTAAGCCGTGAGCTTCTGCAACTGCTTCGAATGTTACATAGCCATCTAATGTGTTAATACCTTTTAATAATGCAGTGTTGCCTAGGCAAGCATCTTTGTAGCCTTTGTTCGCAATTTGTACTGCATATGGTACTGTTACGTTTGTTAATGCAAGAGTTGATGTACGTGGAACCGCACCTGGCATATTAGCAACTGCATAATGAACAACGCCATGTTTTTCGTAAGTTGGATTGTCGTGAGTTGTAATACGGTCAGTTGTTTCGAAAATACCACCTTGGTCAATCGCGATATCTACAACGACAGAACCTGGTTCCATTGATTGAATCATTTCTTCTGTTACAAGTTTTGGTGCTTTTGCACCTGGGATTAATACCGCACCAATCACAAGGTCAGATTCTTTTACAGCTTCTGCAATGTTGTACGGGTTAGACATTAACGTTTTTACTTGGTTACCGAAAATGTCATCTAGTTGACGAAGACGTTCTGCACTTAAGTCGATGATTGTTACATCTGCACCTAAACCTACTGCGATCTTCGCTGCGTTTGTACCAGCTTGACCACCGCCGATAATTGTTACTTTGCCGCGTTTTACCCCTGGAACGCCTGCAAGTAAAATACCTTTACCACCTTTGTTTTTCTCAAGGAATTGTGCACCGATTTGTGCAGACATACGACCAGCTACTTCACTCATAGGTGCAAGTAATGGTAAAGAACGATTGTCTAATTGCACTGTTTCGTATGCAATTGATACAACTTTGTTATCAATTAGTGCTTTCGTTAATTCTGGTTCTGGAGCTAAATGTAAGTATGTGAATAAAATTAAGCCTTCGTGGAAATAACCATATTCACTTGCAACTGGCTCTTTTACCTTCATAACCATATCCTGATTCCATGCTTCTTCAGCAGTTTCAACAAGTTTCGCACCAGCTTGTACGTATTCTTCATCTGTAAAGCCTGATCCTATACCTGCTCCTTTTTGAACAAAAACTTCATGACCATTTTGTACTAAATGTACCGCTCCCGCTGGCGTCATTGCCACGCGGTTTTCATTGTTTTTAATTTCTGTTGGAATACCGATACGCATTATTAGTTCCCCCTTGAGTTATGAAATGACCCCTGAATCATTTTTTAAAGCGCTTTCTACGCTCTTATATTCTAACATAATATCTCAATATTTGACAAAAAATAATACAAGTTTTCCGATAGATTTAATCTTACATTAAAGGACAGTATTACCCGCACCTCTCAGCATAAAGGATAAACTGTCCAATTATTCGAAACTTCACTTTATTTTATTCTATCGATGTCTATGAATAACATCTACTGCACCAGTTATTTCAATAATTGTACCGGTAATCATATCGGAATCGTCCTCACATAAAAACGAAATGGTTCTTGCGATGTCTTCACCTGTTCCAGGTCTACCAATTGGTGTGTTATGTCCTTTCAACTGACGTGCTTCTTGAATTGTCGCTTCTTTCATTTCACCAATAATATCACCAGGACATACCATATTTGCAGTAATACCATATTCTGCTTCTTCATAAGCAACTGTTTTCGTTAATGAAACAAGTCCTACTTTCGCTGCTGCAAAAGCTGAACGATAAATCCATCCCGGTGCGCTATCTGCCCCTTGGAATCCGTAATTAATAATACGACCAAAGTTCTGTTTTCTCATAACTGGAACGACAAGTTTCAACAAATGAAACACCGCTGTTAAATTACCCTGAATCATTTCATTCCATTCGTCTTCTTCATAATCGACTAACTTTTTTCGTTCAAATACATATGGACCAGCATTATTAATTAAAAAGTCAATTTTGCCAAAACGGCTTATCGCTTCTTCTACTATTTTATGTAAATCTTCCTTTTTCGTGACATCCGCTTGCACGAATTGTAGACGCTCTTCCATATTTTTATATGTTTCTTTCATCATTTCCATAGCCGCGATATCGCTATGATATGTTACTGTTACTGAATATCCTTTAGCCAATAACTTTTCTGTTACTTGCTTTCCTAAACCTTTCGTACCGGCTGTAATGAGCGCATGTCTCACAAAAAACTGCCTCCTTTTAAATTGCCATAGTTCATATGTAACAAGTTCTTGCACCAATTACAACTAAAATGAATTGAAACAGAGTTTTCGAAATTCTGTAACCTTTCTGGTAAGCACATTACCAAAATTTGTTTTATAATAAAGTTGTAAACGGTAATAAAAATGATTGGGAGGAATTTACTATGAATAATACATATACAAATATTTTAATCGCGGTGGATGGTTCTAAAGAAGCAGAAAGAGCCTTTAAAAAAGCAATTCAAGTCGCAAAACGAAACGATGCAACATTAACTATTGCTCATATCGTTGATGTAAAAGCATACTCAGCAGTAGAAGCTTATAGCCGTGCAATTGCTGAACGTGCAAATCTATTTGCAGAAGACTTATTAGAAGACTACAAAAAAACTGCACTTGAAGCTGGCCTTGAAAACATTGAAACTGTATTAGAATTTGGTAATCCTAAATCAAAAATTTCAAAAGAAATCGCTCCAAATCATAAAGTAGATTTAATTATGTGTGGTGCAACTGGTTTAAATGCTGTTGAGCGTTTCCTAATTGGTAGCGTCTCTGAACATATTATTCGCTATGCGAAATGCGATGTCCTTGTTGTTCGTGGTGATGAGGAGCAAGGTGAGCTTTAATTTATAAATAAAACACCAAGTCCACATGGGCTTGGTGTTTTTCATTTCACATATTTCACTATAAATACAAGACAAACCACAATAACAACAGTAATTGCTAATACATAAGGAGGAAGAAACTTCAAAGACCATAATGCCATCATAATCGTCGCAACCGTAAAGTATGCTTGCTTTGCATCTTCTGTCATTTTTTTACGAAAGCAGAACACATACAAATAACCGATTGGCGGCGTAATAAAGCAAAGAACATATATGATTTTAGATTTTAAATACCATTTTTGTTCTCCGAGTTTCTTTATATCTTCTTCTATTCTCTTATGCTCTTGTTCTCTCGCTTCTTCTACAAGCGGATCTTCCTCTTCTCCTCGCTTTTCTTTCATATAAGGAAGAAAGTGCATAAAAAAATAGTATGCAAATACGAACGCTACAAATCCAATATCTAATCTTTCTAATGGAATATGCTCACTAAAAAAAACAGCAGTAAGCGATAAAGACAAACAGTACGTCATCATCCAAAAGGAACATTTTCTCTTTTTTCGTTCCATTTCTTTTTTATTTTGTACATGTTTTCTTTTCGAAAGCCATATTGAAATACAGCAGTCTACTATAAATAGAATAAAGATAAATATCCCAACGTGTACTGTTTCTACATCCTTAAATGAAAAGATGTTTGGGAATGCTACATGGAATACAATTAATGTGTACAAAATTAGCCCTATAAAATAAATACGTCTCATTTTCCATCCCTTTCTTATTTCCTAACATTACATTAACATACATTTTTTAGAAATAGACGGACAAAATATATATGTTTAATAAAGGAGGATGCTACATGGATGATTCTGAACGTATTATTTTAGATGTGAATGGGAAAGAAATCGAAATGTTAGAGACGATTCGTGAACATTTTAAAGAGACACACGGAATTGAACTAAGTAACGGTGCATTACTACGAGATTTAATGGATATTGAGTACATTCGAATTACGGAAGATCGACATAAGTATGATTAATCGATACATTGTAGGCCTAGAGCAAATTGCTCTAGGCCTACTTACATCCACACGAAAAATGTTATAATTAGGAAAAATGTGGAGGGTGTCAAAATATGAAATCTGAAAATATCTCAAAACATTTTCATACATTACATGTACAAAGGAACGAATTCCTTCCTCATCTCCATTCACTATCTCAAGAACAACTATGGTATCGCCCGCAGAATGGAAAATGGTCTATTGGGGAGCATTTTTATCACTTATATTTAATTGCAAAAATGCTCAAAGTAGCAATTAAATTCTCGTTCACCCTTATCCCTTATGCAAAGCTAAGAAAAAACGTCCCATTTGCCACTGAAATACATGACATTTATGCCGAATATAAAAAAAAGCATGGCAAAGGAATGAAAGCACCTTGGATTTTAATCCCTTCAAAAAAAGTCTATCAATCTATGAATGTAACTCAATTAGAAGAATTACTTACACGTGAAACAAATGAAATAAAAAAACTCGTTCAAAATATAGAAGAAAATATTGCAGGGCATATCGTATTTTTAGATCCAATTGCTCACTATCCTAATTTGATTCAATCTATTCAACTATTAGCGATACATGAGAAACATCATTTTATGATTATGCAATGATAAATACTCCTGTAAAAATCTAAATACAAAAAGGTAAGGTGCTTTCTATAAAAAGCACCTTACCTTCTATCTCATACATCATTTAATTCCTACAAACTCTCCAACTAACCCCTTCGCCTTCTCCAAAGCTTTCTCAATTTGCTCAAACCCTGTACCGCCAGCACTGTTACGACGTTTCACAGCTGCATACGGCGAAAGAACTTCATACAAATCTTCTTCAAATAATGAGCTCATTTCTTCATATGTTGCAAGTGGTACATCTACTAAATAAATTCCTTTTTGTG
Source organism: Bacillus sp. BML-BC051 (assembly GCF_019656175.1). Taxonomy (NCBI): domain Bacteria; kingdom Bacillati; phylum Bacillota; class Bacilli; order Caryophanales; family Bacillaceae; genus Bacillus; species Bacillus sp. BML-BC051. Next base: position 95,604 of record NZ_BPLI01000012.1, on the reverse strand, counting down.
TGCAGTGTAGCACTAGCTTCCCAACAATTTCATGAGCTTGACGGAATGGGAGTCCTTTACTTGCTAAGTAGTCAGCAATTTCTGTTGCGTTTGAGAAATCTTGGGTGACAGCTTGCCCCATCTTTTCTTTGTTTACAGTCACCGTCTCTAACATGCCTGCCATAATATGAAGGCATCCCTCTACTGTTTTTACTGTATCAAACATTCCTTCTTTATCTTCTTGCAAATCTTTATTGTAAGCGAGCGGTAATCCTTTCATGACTGTAAGTAAACTAAATAAATTACCGTATACTCTGCCTGTTTTACCACGAATAAGTTCCGCCATATCCGGATTTTTCTTTTGCGGCATAATGCTGCTTCCCGTTGCGTATTGATCGCTCATTTCAATAAATTGAAACTCTTGGCTACTCCATAAAATAAGTTCTTCGCAAAAGCGTGATAAGTGCATCATAAGCATAGATGAGTTACTTAGGAACTCCAGTATGAAATCACGATCGCTTACTGCATCTAAACTATTTTCATAGATTCCATTAAATCCAAGAAGCTCCGCACTATATTCTCGATCAATCGGGAATGTTGTCCCAGCTAACGCTCCTGCTCCTAATGGCGAAATGTTAATACGCTTTAACGAATCTTCATAACGATTTACATCACGCTCTAACATCCAAAAGTAAGCGAGAATATGATGAGCAAATGAAATTGGCTGGGCACGCTGCAAATGCGTATAACCAGGCATAATGGTTTCAATATTATTTTCTGCTTGATGAACAAGAACAGTTTGCAATTGTTTTGTAGCTTTTATAATATGTTCTACTTTTTCTTTTAAATATAAATGCATATCAGTCGCCACTTGATCATTACGGCTTCGGCCAGTATGAAGTTTCCCTCCTACTTCACCGATTTTTTCAATTAACATCTTTTCAATATTTAAATGAATGTCTTCCGCTTCAACTGAAAAATGTAATTTATTTTGTTTCGCTTCTTCTAATAAATATTGAAGACCTATCTTTATTTTCTCTGCTTCTTCTTTCGTAACGATGCCTTGCTTTGCTAGCATCGTTACGTGTGCAATACTCCCGTTTATATCTTGATTTACTAATTGTTGATCAAAGGAGATGGATGCTCCGAACTCTTCAACCCACGCTTCCGCTTCTTCTGTAAAACGTCCGCCCCAAAGTTTGCTCACGCTTCCACCTTCTTTTGATTCACTTGGCTGTATACTTTCGTTGGTAAACCGAATAATGAAATGAATCCAATTGCTGCATCATGATTAAATTCGTCCTGGGCAGTATACGTTGCTAGTTTTTCATCATATAAAGAGTACTCAGATTTACGTCCTTCTACAATCGCATGGCCTTTAAATAATTTCACACGCACTGTACCTGTTACATTCTTTTGCGTTTCTTGTAAGAAAGCGTTAAGCGCTTGTTTTAAAGGAGAGAACCATAAACCATTATAAATAAGTTCTGTTATTTTCTGCTCAATCATCGGTTTAAAATGCGCTACTTCTTTTACGAGTGTTAAATCTTCAAGCTCCTTATGCGCCGTAATTAATGTCATCGCTGCTGGGCATTCGTATACTTCACGCGATTTAATACCAACAAGACGATTTTCTACGTGATCAATACGTCCAACGCCATGCTTTCCAGCAAGTGCATTTAACGTTTTAATTAGTTCTGAAAGTGAATATGCAGTACCATTTAAAGTCGTCGGTACGCCTGCTTCAAAACCGATTTCTACAAACTCCGGTTTATTCGGTGTATCTTCTAAAGCTAATGTCATCTCATATGCATCTTCTGGCGGTGCTGCCCATGGATCTTCTAAAATGCCACATTCGTTACTGCGTCCCCATAAGTTTTGATCGATTGAAAATGGGCTGTCTAAATTAATCGGAATTGGTACGTTGTTTTCTTTTGCATAGGCAATTTCTTCTTCACGTGACCATTTCCATTCACGTACAGGCGCAATCACTTCTAAGTAAGGATTTAAAGCTTGAATAGAAACTTCAAAACGAACTTGATCATTCCCTTTCCCTGTACATCCATGTGCAACTGCAGTCGCCCCTTCTTGTTCTGCAATCTCTACTAATTTCTTCGCGATAAGCGGGCGTGATAACGCAGAAACGAGAGGGTATTTCCCTTCGTATAACGTGTGCGCTTGCATCGCCATCAATGCATATTCATTTGCAAATTCCTCTTGAACATCAATCATATATGATTTAATTGCACCTACTGAAAGTGCCTTTTCTTTTACAAATGCTAAGTCTTTACCTTCCCCTAAGTCTAAACAAAGCGCGATAATATCATAATTCTTCTCTTGTAACCATTTAATTGCAACGGAAGTATCAAGGCCTCCGGAATATGCTAATACCACTTTTTTCTTCTCCATTTTGCATCCCCCTAAAGAATAAATATTCATTTTCTTTTATAATAATTCACACTTTAACACCTTTTACAAAATGTATCAAGAGTCATTTTCAAATTTTTTCAAACAATTCCATCGAGCTTCTTTCTGTTTTCATGTACAATATAAGCAGGAAAACGGGGGTGAACTTATGGAAAAGTATTTCTTATACGATGATCATCTAGGAATTGAAATTCCTCATTTACAGGAAGATTGGGAAGATATCTCCGAAAAAATGCAGCATGCTATTTTATTGAAATGGGAACAAGTTCGCGGAAAAATTCCTGATCGTATAAAAGAACTCGAACACTCTATTAATGCAAAACAGCATCATTTAAATAACGAAGAAGACTTCGAAATTTCTTGCAAACTGAATTCAGAAATTGCCGATCTCGCTTCCATCATTAATGACCTTTGGCTTTGGTATCGACTCACTCAAAATGTATCTGAGGGGAAAGCACACCAATGAAAAAAGCATGCCCCTCAATCACTTTGGGTCATGCTTTTTTGTCGTAACACGATTTACAATATATTTCTTGTGCTGTTTTCGCCAAACACACATCAAATGGACCGACTAATATACTTCTTTCTTTCGGCAACTTTACAAAAGCGACAAGTTCTTCTTCATATTGAATCTTTTTCTTACATGAAACGCACGTTAATTCTTTTCTTTTGAATATGTCTTTTAGCATATCTCCACTCTCCCCTTTATCTATCTATATTAATATAATCTCATAATAGTTAACATTTGTAAAAAAATGACACATTCCAAAGTGAACGATTCATATAATGTGTACAAAAGGAGGTCTAAAATTTATGCGCGCTTTCGTTATTATCGCTTTAACTTTTTTAAGTGTGATTAGCTGGGATGCGTTTTTTAAAGAAAAAAGTGATGAAAAGAATACAACTGAATAAAAACTCTTCTTTTCTTACTTATTGGACAAACTAAAAAACTGTCCGACTTAACGAAACAACTTAGGCTTTTCTACAAAAATATTTAAACATAACAATTTTTGTAGATTCCCTCCGTTTATTGTCGGTTTCCATCCGCATACATTTTTTGAAAGTATGATATAATAATATAAATCTTGAAGGAAGGGATTTTGATATCATGATCGCTCGAAGGAGCATGTGGCATCGTATTGACGAATCATACACGTAGCGTATTTTTCAGCTCAGATACTTTAGTCTAGCGAAAAAAATACGAGAGTGGGGAAATTATGATTGCCCGAAGGATAATTTGGCAAAAAAAAGACTCTTCTTACACATAGCGTTTTGTTTAGGACTTAATTGTTACTAGCTAAACAAAACAAAGAAGAGCAGGATTGCTAAATGAAGAATCCTACTCCACGTTTTGTTTAGTCGTTTTAAGACTTAAACTAAAACGAAGGTAGGGAGAATTGATGGACGAGAGGATTATTCGTTATTTCTTCAGCGACATATAGCGTAGTTAGTTTTTTTCGTAAACTAACTGAAGCTACATGTGAGCTCGTAGTTAGTTTACAACACAAAAAGGACTACTAACTACGGAAAGAAGGAATAACGATGAGGAACATCCAAAGTCGACAAATTATTAAAGAAATTTTTATGGTTTTAATCGGTTCATTTATTTTAGCAGCAGCGCTATATCACATTCACTTCCAAAACCACTTAACAGAAGGTGGCTTTGTAGGAATCGCACTATTCATCCAAAATTTTTATGATATTTCACCATCTATTTCAACTGTAATTATGGATATCCCAATTATTTTACTATGTGCTTCATTTTTAGGTAGAAAAATGGTTGGCTATTCATTCCTAGGTTCGATTTCATTCGGAGTATTTTATTCTCTTATGGAAAATTATTCTCCATTTACGGTCGATTTATCAAATAATTTATTTATAGCTGCAGTAGTTGGCGGTGCATTAGCTGGTATTGGACTCGGTTTTATATTGCGATTTGGCGGTGCAACCGGCGGAGACGACATTTTAACAATTGTATTAAGTAAACGAACTCGTTTTACAATTGGGCAAATTTTCTTCGTCTTTGACGCGATTGTTCTTGCGCTTTCATTATATTATTTAAATTGGACAGAAATTGCTTTTACTATTCTTTCGATTGCCGTACAGGCAAAAACATTGGACTTAATTTATTATCCAAAAGCAGAGAAGAAAGCAGAAAAGCAACCAGTATCTATTCCAATGTCCAAAAAGCATGCAACAAATTAAAAAAGCGAAAGGCTTCGGCCTCTCGCTTTTTTTACGCTTTTTTTACGCTCTTTTTTCCTTCTCGACTATGTGGCGCACTTGATAAAATCTATTTGCAAATTCAGTAACGTTTCTTGTTAAACGATAATTCACTGTAGACCCAATTGCCATTCCAATTACCGGAATACCTTGGAATAATTTACGACGAAGAGCATAAATCGAAAATGTTTTTAAAATTTGTTTTAATACAACTTCAGTAGAAGCTGGCTGTAACACCGCTTCGTCTCCTTCGTAGAAGAACGAATCTTCTTGCTCTAGCTCTTGCAGTAAATTGTACCATGCGTATTGCTGAAGCCTTCCTGGTAGTAATGACGCATGAAACACCTTTAATGCAAGCATCATTTCATAAGGCTTGTTCACATCATGCCCAAATGATGTGGCAATAAGTTGGACAGCCTTCACATTTAACGCAATCATAACCGGGAAATCAGCTGTTAGTAATAATAAACCTCCAGCACCCGTTGCTCCGCCTTGTACGAATGAATATAAGCGATGTCGTGCTGTTTGCTGCTCTGCTATGTATGTTAATTGATCAATAGATAATTCTTTTAAGTCCTCTAGTTGCTCAATCGATTCATCAAATAATCTCGACGTTCCTAAAATACGATTACGCGCATCTAATTGTGATTGTGAACTTTGAATCAATGCATGCAAATGAAAGAGCCATCCATCTGCTTTTGTAAAGAAATCTTTTCGTTTTTTCTCAGGTAATTTCGCAATTGTAGTATGTACCCATTTATCAAACATTTTTTGAAAATCTGTCGCTTCTTGCTCAACCAATTGCAATTCCCATTCTTTTATATTGTCTAAAATGGCTTGTTCTCGCTTCGATCGCATCGTAACAACCACCTCGTTCGATTTTTTTCTATTGTAACATATTTCTGCTTATTCTTTGCAAATATGCTTGTATATCTCTTTTCACATACCCTTTATGAGTGACATAAAATAATAGCAAAAAGGATGAGATACTTCACATGAATCTATCCAATCTAAAACAAAACTATAATGCAGTATTCAGCTTAGGACAAAACTGCTGGCCTGCTTGGGCTTTATATCAATTCGAATTATCACCATTTTTTGGTGTTATCGATTTTATGCTAAGCCCTTCATTAGAAAAAGTGAATGTATTATTACAAAATCGATTTGACCGTTTTTTAAAGTTCGAAAACTTATCCTTCATCTCATTTTGGGATGATGGTGCAAAACTAAGACTCCGTGATAATCTATATGAAATCGACTCTTGCCACGACTTTAAAACAGATGTAAACACACCAACTTCTTGGCCTTCTTATACAGAAATTAAGTTAAACTATGAGCATCGAATTCATCGTTTTCTAACAACAATTGAAACGGCACAATCCACATTGTTCATTCGAACTGGAGGAACCTACGAAGAAGCACGTTCCTTGGAACAAATTTTATCTCAAATAGTAAAACATACCTTCTCCGTCCTGTTACTGATTCCTGCGGATGTACCTACTGTTGTAGAAGAAGATTGGGGACTACAGCATATTTGCGTTATAAAATGCCCTATTATGGATATATTTCAGTACAATGAAGCATTTTGGAATGACTTATTTAATGGCATCGTAATTCGACCACATTCTTAAATACACGACACGTTTTATTACGCAATACATTATAATCATCCTTATACAAAAGAAATAAGGAGTGATTGTATATGTATCCACGTGCAAAAGCTTTTGGCATTGCTACACATCAAGGTCACCTTCTCGTACAAGAATATCATGCAGCCGATGAAACATTTTACCGACCTCTTGGCGGATCAATTGAACTTGGTGAAAAATCAGCACATACCGTTATTCGTGAATTTCAAGAAGAGCTTCATACAGAAGTAGAAATCACCAATTATGTAGGATGCTTAGAAAACATCTTTCATCTTGACAGAGAAATGGGTCATGAAATCATTCAACTATATTCTGTACGCTTATTAGACACATCACTATATGAAATGAAAAAAATGAATATACAAGATGAGCAAACAGTATCATATGCGAAATGGATTCCCATTACAGCTTTCATTCAGAAGGAAAAAGTACTATATCCAGATGGAATTTTAAACTATATCCAATAAAAAAAGACGAAATCCTATAGGATCTCGTCTTTTTTATATAGTATATTAACCAATATTTCCAAGACGTAGTACGTCACGAGCGATCATAACTTCTTCGTCAGTTGGAATTACAATAATTTTTACTGGAGAGTGCGGGAAGCTGATGAATGCTTCTTCACCGAATACGTTATTACGTTTTACGTCGAAGTATACGCCCATGTACTCAAGGCCTTCTAATACGCGCTCACGAATAATTGCACTGTTTTCACCTACACCAGCTGTGAAGATGATTGCGTCTACACCTTTCATACGAGCAGTGTAAGAACCGATGTATTTATGGATACGGCTTACGAATACATCAAGTGCTACTTTCGCACGGTGGTCGCCTTCTTCTTCTTTCGCAATGATGTCACGTAGGTCACTAGAGTAACCAGTAAGACCTAACATACCACTCTTCTTGTTTAATACGCTAACTACTTCTTCTACTGTTTGGCCTGTTTTTTCCATGATGTATGGAATTAACGCAGGGTCAATGTTACCAGAACGTGTACCCATTGTTACACCAGCAAGTGGAGTGAAGCCCATAGAAGTATCGATAGATTTACCGCCTTCTACTGCTGCGATACTTGCACCGTTACCTAAGTGACAAGAAAGTAAGCTTAAGCTTTCAAGTGGACGACCTAATAATTCAGCCGCACGCTCAGTTACGTATTTATGAGAAGTTCCGTGGAAACCGTATTTACGGATGCCGAACTTTTCATAGTACTCATATGGTAAGCTGTATAGGAATGCAGATTCCGGCATTGTTTGGTGGAACGCTGTATCAAATACTGCTACTGCTGGTACGTTTGGTAATACTTCTTGGAATGCTTTAATACCAACAAGGTTTGCTGGGTTATGAAGTGGTGCTAAATCGCTTAATTCTTCGATATCAGCTAATACTTCATCAGTAATTAAAACAGAGTCAGCAAATTTTTCGCCGCCGTGAACAACACGGTGACCGATACCGCCAATCTCATCTAGAGATTTAACGATTCCGTTTTCAGTTAATTTGTTAAGAAGCATATTAACTGCTACTGCGTGATCTGGAATGTTTGTAATTTCTTTTTGTTTTTCGCCATCTACAGTAATAGTGAAGATACTATCTTCTAAACCGATACGTTCTACTAAACCTTTTGTTAATACTGTTTCACTTGGCATTTCAAATAATTGGAATTTTAAGGAAGAGCTTCCTGCGTTAATCGCGATGATTTTTGACATCTAGTCTTTCGCCCCTTTTTCTCTTGGTAGTTGTGTGGATGTTTCCACAAACCGCTCGATTTTATCTAATTAAATTCACTACATATGAAAACGTTTCATCATTAGCAAATTTTATACTCACGATTTTAATTTAAACATCGTCCGACATATATTTCAAGTGAAAAAATTGTAACACCAAGAAAAAATATATATTACAGATTTCAAAAAAATTCAGTTAAATCTAGTATATATTTAAAAATATGACATATCATATAAAACTGTACTACATGAATTACTAACCCTGTTACATATACCTAGCCTTATTTATGCGTTGCAAACCAAGTATTTAATTGGTCCATAATGTTCTCCATCGCCTTCATGTTAGAAAATTTAGGTAACTCCACTAATAACGCCTGTTTTGGCATCGTTACACTAGGGCCTTTCTTTTGGAGAACAAATATACTTTTTGCATTTTTCTCGTTTTTAAACATGGAAACAGGTAGCTGTAATAACCCCTGAATAAAACATGTTTCTTTAATAAATGCATGTAATTTTGGTGCTTGATCACTTTCAAAGATGAAGTTTGGCACTAGGAAGAATAAGTACCCGCCTTCTTTCGTATGTTTCACACTTTGTTCAATAAATAGGTGATGTGCATATGACATTCCTTCATCTGCTTTTAACTTATATTCACTTGCACCGATTTCATTTGGATAGTAACCAATCGGTAAGTCTGAAACGACTGCATCAACCGGATCGATATAAAGTGGCGCTAGTCCATCTTGATGGAAGAATTCGATTGCATGCTTTTGTAAATTCGCATTTACTAAAGCAAGTTTAATTAGCACTTCATCCACTTCTACACCAAACCCACTCATTGCTAGTCCTTCTTTGGCGCTATTAAACACTGTAGTCATTAAGTTACCTGTTCCAATTGCAGGGTCTAACACCGTAATTTCGTTTTGACCTTGCATAAATTTATGGAATAAGTAGCTCATGAACATGCCAACTGCATCAGGCGTCATTTCGTGATTCGCTTGTACGCCTTCTTTCATTCCTTTTAAAATGGCTAACTGAAATGCTTTACGAATTTCTTCACCTTTATATGTTTCTTCATTAAACGTACTATATTCACGATTCAGCCTTTCAATTGCTGACTCAGATAATTCCTCTTGTAAAATCGCTCCTTCAAACAAGTTATCACCTGTTTCTACAAGCGCCTCTAAATATGTTACATCTAATTCTTTACGTAAAACTACCGCAGAAGAATCAAAAATAGAAAATAATGTTTCTACTGTCTGACTCACGTACATTCCTCCTTCTCTCTTTTACACATAACTTATATCATACCACAAAGTGTTTTTTTCCAAAAAGAAAAAGCGACCTCCTGCAAAGAGCTCCCCTTTCAGTTATATATGATATAACGCTTTTTCTCATATATTGGCACCGTTACGCAGCAATATATGAGAAAAAACGACCTCTTTATAAGAGGTCATTTCTTTCACATTATTTTGCAGATTTAGCTGCTTCTAATGCTGCTTCATAGTTTGGATGGCTTGTACCTTCGCTTACGTACTCTGCGTAAACTACTTTGTCGTTGCTATCTACTACGAATACTGCACGAGCAAGTAAACGAAGCTCTTTCATTACTAAGCCGTAAGCTTCACCGAATGAAAGGTCACGGTGGTCAGAAAGTGTTACAACATTTTCTAAACCGTTTGCTGCACACCAGCGTTTTTGAGCGAATGGTAAGTCAGCGCTAATTGTTAATACTTTCGCGTTTTCAATACCTGCTGCATCTTGGTTAAAACGACGTGTTTGTGCATCACACACACCTGTGTCGATTGAAGGTACAACACTAATTAATTTTACTTCGCCTTTGTATGTTTCTAAACTTACTGGAGATAAGTCATTTGCTAATACTTGGAAGTTTGGCGCTTGATCGCCAACTTTAACTTCTGTTCCAACTAAAGTCATTGGATTACCTTTAAAAGTTACGTTTGCCACTTGAAAATCCTCCCTTATTTAAACAAAATATGTACACTGTAAATGATAGTTTGTCCCTATCGATAATGCAAATAAAATCGCTTTATTTACAAAAAAATTAAAGAAGCCAATCCATTGATCAGCTTCTTTATTCGTTAAATTTGAAATTCAGGATCGTCTTCTTTTCGTTTATCCATCATTTCCTTCACTTTATCAACAGCTTGTGGCGCTAATTCAATTATTTTATCGATGACGTGTGTTTGCTTATCTAAATGTAACACTTTTACGCCTTCTCCATTTATTACAAGAAAAGCAACAGGATTAATCGAAACTCCTCCACCACTTCCCCCACCAAATGGATGACGACCTGAATGTTCTACTTTACCAAATTCACTTCCACCAGCGGCGAATCCGAAACTAACTTTCGAAACGGTAAGAATTACACTTCCATCTGCCGCTTTAATTGGATCACCAACAATTGTATTTACATCAGTCATTTGTTTTAAATGCTGCATTGCGGTTGTCATTAAACCTTGAATTGGATGGTCCATTCTATATCCCCCCTATGCTTGAACAGATTTTTCTGTCACACCAGATTTTTGCTTTCTCATAAACATGAGCAATTTCACCGCTGTTTTTATAGTACGGAATATACGAAAAGATGCTGTTAACTCACATCTTGACGCAAATCCTTTCCCTTGAAACACAGGCGTAATTTCAAATTCCGGTACATCGACAATATGCATATATTGTCCTACAACTCCAGCAGCCATACCTTTTGTCCCCCATGCATATCCAGTGACAATTCCAGTGCTAGCTGCATCACCTGCACCAATTTGCGTGTGCCATTTCCAACCATTGATTTTCACTCGTTTGAGAAAATCTTTAACAATAGTATGAACTTCTTGCAGCTTTTTTATCAGCTCCCCTATACTATCAAGTTGCGCTATAATTTTATTATCTAATCCGCCGTCCTCTTCAGCTTTCTCGATCTTTTGTCCTGTCTTCTTCTGTTGTTTTTCAATTCTTTCCAGTACATCGAATGTATATCGAATCATCCATATTTTCACTTGAAACAAACATTGCTTTTCCATTTCTGAATATAAAAATGTCACTTTAAGCTTTATTTTCGACAATAGTATAAGCAAAATAAAAAGGAGAAGAATTATTATTCCAATTACGAGCCACTTCATACGTATCATCCTTTCACTCCATACCCATTATCGACAAGTTTATGCATCATTAAACAGAATCCCATAAGATTGAATATAAAAATTTTTCTAAAAATAAAAAGGGATTTTGACATTTTATATCGAAATATATTATTTGAACATATCGTCGGGGAACGTATTCTGATGATATGTAGCACGAAGAACAGAAAATTTAACTGCAGTGGAGGGATACATAATGGCAGATCGTCGCAATTTATTTTTCTTTTATGGTGATGACAAAGCAACGCTTGTTGAAAAAATGAAACCAATCTATCGTATTTTAGAAGAGAATGGATTTACCATATTAGATCATCCAAAAAATGCAAACGCTATCGTCAGTGTTGGAGATGATGCAACTTTCTTACAAGCCGTTCGTAAAACTGGTTTTAGAGAAGATTGCTTATACGCAGGGATTTCTACGAAAGATGAAATTTCGTTCTACTGCGATTTCCATATTGATCACGTTGATACAGCCCTTCAAGAAATTACAAAAAATGAAATTGAAGTGCGAAAATACCCAACAATTCAGGTAGATGTAGATCACGGTACATCTTTCCATTGTTTAAATGAGTTCTCATTACGTTCTAGCATTATTAAAACATTCGTTGTAGATGTTCACGTTGATGATCTATATTTCGAAACATTTAGAGGGGACGGTTTAGTTGTTTCTACCCCAACAGGAAGTACAGCTTACAATAAATCATTACATGGTGCGGTTGTGGATCCGCTTATCCCATGCTTCCAAGTAAGCGAACTAGCATCATTAAATAACAACACATACCGTACGCTTGGCTCACCGTTCATTTTAAATCACGAGCGTACATTAACTTTAAAACTACGACCAGACGGTAACGATTATCCTGTTATCGGTATGGATAATGAAGCGCTTAGCATTAAACAAGTAGAAAAAGCTGTTGTACGCTTAAGCGATAAACAAATTAAAACAGTTAAATTAAAAAACAATTCCTTCTGGGAAAAAGTACAAAGAACATTTTTATAACATGAAAAAAACCGCCGCATTATGATATTCCATAATGCGGCGGTTTTTTATTTCTCTCGCTATCGACCAATATTCTTGTTAGCTTTTGTCGGTAAGTCGATATATTTTCACACGCCTTTCCTATACACAATCTTCCCATCAATTACGGTCATTTCTGCTTGCACTTCTTTTATTTCTTCTGCCTCTATCTCAAAAATATTGCGATTTAATATCGTAAAGTCCGCTTCATATCCTTTCGCGATTTGTCCTCGCTTCGCTTCTTTTCCGATTGCATAGGCACCTCCTGTTGTAAATAAAGAGACAGCCTCATATACCGTTAATCTCTCTTCCGGCATATAACATATACCGTCAATAAAACTTCTACGTGTAACAGCGCTATATATGCCTAAAAACGGATTCACTTGTTCAATTGGCGCGTCAGATCCACCGTTGCAATGTAATCCCGCTTCCAGTAACGTCTTCCAAGCGTACGCATAACGAAGACGATGCTCACCTAGTTTTTCAATGACTGATGGGAAGTCCGATGACACAAAGACAGGCTGAATATCAATAATAGCCGGCAAATGTTTCATCCTCTCAATCAACTCTTCACGAGCAAGCTGACAATGAATAATGCGGTCACGTAATCCTTCTGCTGGTGGATATAATTCAAGCGCATCAATGACATATTCTAACGATAAGTCACCGATTGTATGAATCGCTACTGGCATATGTAAATCACGTGCTTTTTTCACTAACTCCGCAAGCTCTTTGCGTGAGAAAATTGCAACTCCATTTGTTTCCTGCGCATCTTCATACGGTTCACTTAATAAAGCTGTTCTTCCGCCAAAAGAGCCATCAGAAAAAATTTTCATCGCTCCAAATTCAATATAATGCTCATTTTCATATTCTTTTCGTTCATGTGCTACTTCATGGTGAACGAGTAAATGCGCTTTAAATGGCATTTCCTTTATGACATGAGAAAACGCATTGTGCGTTTTTCTAAAGCCACCGTAATAATTTAAATCTTCCGTATGCCCACCAACGAGACCATATTGCCAGCAGTCTTTAATCGCTGTTTGCAAAGCTCTTTGTAAATAAACTGCATCAATTTCTGGCTGCACATGTTTAATTAATTCTTGCCCTTGTTCATATAAAAGCCCTGTTAACATATTTGATGAATCACGGCCAATTTTCCCGCCTTTCGGGTCTTGCGTCGCTTCTGTTATGTTCGCTTCTTGCAGTATGTATGAATTCACCCATGTCACGTGACGACAAACACGCTTTAATAAAATCGGATGTTCTTTAGAAATTTCATCTAGATCACGTACATGGACTTGTTTCGTATCTGTAAAATTATTTTCATTCCAACCTTCTCCAATAATCCAAGAACCTTTCGGGGCTTCTTCTACTCGTTTCCGCACGAGATTCAGCACTTCACTATAAGATGTGCAATCTGATAAATCTAGACGAAGTAACCTCTCTCCATGCCCAATAAGATGCATATGACTATCAACGAGACCTGGAATCATCGCTTTGCCTTCTAAATCGTGAAATTTAACCGTAGCATATCGGTCTTCTAACTCTTCTTTACTCCCGACATCAACGATCATGCCCTTTTCAACATAAACAGCGTCTACTTTTTCATTCTCTTCTCGCATCGTGTAAATGGTGCCGCCATACCAAATTTCTCCCATATATCCCATCTCCTTTGTTTTTATTGTATAAAAAAAAGCACCATTTCAAAACATGGTGCTTTTCTAAAAATTACTTTTGTTCAGTAGTAGACGTTGTGATTTGCCATTCAATGCTAAATTTATCTTTAAGTTGTCCGTATGCTGGGCTCCAGAACGTTTCTTGAAGTGGCATAATAACTTCTCCACCTTCTTGTAACTTTTCGAATACTTCTTTCGCTTTTTCTGCATTACTAATTTGAATTGCGATTGTTACTTGAGATCCGATTGCATGCCCTTGACCTGGGAATGTATCAGAAATCATAAGGTCCGTATTACCAACTTTTAAAGTAGCATGTAAAACGCGCTCTTTTGCTTCAGCTGGAATCGGATATTCTGGATTTTCAGGCATGTCACCAAAAGTTTGCATGACTTCTACTTTTGCATCTAACGCCTCTTTATAAAACTGTACAGCTTCTTGCCCACTACCATCTAAAACTAAGTACGGATTAATACCTAAAATCATACGGACACCTCTTTTTTAAGTTTATAAAATCGAACTTGTGTTCGTTTTTATAATATCATTGTTTGCCATTTCATTCAACTATTTCCTTCACTGTTTTCAAAATTATTTTGACGGAATCTCCATCTCTTGTTTTCTAAGTTCAATACGGCGAATTTTTCCAGAAATCGTTTTTGGTAGTTCATCTACAAATTCAATTTTACGAGGATATTTATATGGTGCAGTAAGTTCTTTAACGTGTTGTTGGAGTCTTGGAATTAATGTTTCTTCGTTCTTTTCTATATTCTCTCTTAATACGATAAATGCCTTCACGACACTTCCGCGAATTTCATCAGGACTTGCGACAACTGCGCACTCTCTTACGTAAGGATGTTTTACAAGCGCGTCTTCTACTTCAAACGGCCCAATTGTATAACCAGAGCTAATAATAATATCATCACCGCGCCCTTCAAACCAGAAATAACCGTCTTCATCTTTCTTCGCTTTATCACCGGTAATATAATAATCACCGCGGAATTGCATCGCTGTGCGCTCATCGTCTTTATAATATTGTTTAAAGAGGGCCGGTGTCTCAATGTGAACTGCAATATCACCAACTTCTCCTACCTTTACCGGAAGGCCTTCCTCATCTACAATATCAACGTGGTTGCCTGGCGTTGGTTTTCCCATTGATCCTGGTCTAATATCCATCACTTTCATTACACCAACAAGTAATGTATTTTCCGTTTGCCCATAGCCGTCTCTCACTGTAATATTAAAGTGCTTTTGGAATGTTTCAATGACTTCTCTATTTAACGGCTCACCTGCGGATACAGCGCTATGTAACGCCTCTAAATTGTACTCACTTAAGTCTTCTACCTTTGCCATTAATCTATACTCAGTTGGCGTACAACAAAGCACATTCACCTTATTATTGTCTAATAAATTTAAATATGTTTTCGGTTCAAATTTACCGTTGTATACAAATCCTGTTGCACCTGAGCCGAGAGTTGCTAAAAACGGGCTCCAAATCCACTTTTGCCAGCCCGGACTAGCCGTTGCCCATACAACATCATTCTCTTCAATTCCGAGCCAGTTTGGAGCGCTCGTACGTAAATGAGCGTATGCCCAAGCATGCGTATGAACAACACCTTTTGGATTTCCTGTCGTCCCTGACGTGTAAGATAAAAAGACCATATCTTCTTTATCTGTCTTCGCCATTTCTAACAGGTCACTTTCTGTTTCTAACGCTGTTTTTAAATTAATCCATCCATCTACTGACTGCTCGCTCAGAACGAATTTTTGAAGAGACCCCATCGCTTCTATATCATCAAACTGTCCAATGTACGGCTCATAACTTACGATCGCTTTTACTTCCCCGTGCCCGATTCGATATTCAATATCTTTTTTACGTAACATTTCCGAACTCGGAATTACGACAAATCCTGCTTTAATTGCAGCGATATACGTCATGTACGCTTCAATTAAACGCGGCATCATAATAAGAAGCTTGTCCCCTTTTTGTAGGCCACTCTTTATAAAAGCGTTTCCAATTTTATTCGCACCTTGCATTAACTCAGCATATGTAACTTCTCGTCTATTCCCTTTATCATCTTGCCAAATTAAAGCAAGCTTCTCTTTATCACCTGTATATTTCTCTATTTCAGAAACTAAATTATAAGACGGCGGCGCCAACAATTCCTCTCTCTTCATAAACATCCTCCTTTTTCTTTATGCCTCCCTTATATAATAAAGAATTTTCTGTCTATTTTGAACCCTCTTCTTTTGACAAATTTTTTATGTCTATGTCGAAATGAATGTATAACGATGTAAACAACAAAAAGAAAGAGCGGGAGAACCCGCTCTTTCTAAGCCATCTTATATGGGATTATTTTTGGTAACCGCCTAATTGTTGCTCAGCTAGTGAAACTAGACGTTTAGTGATTTCACCACCAACAGAACCGTTAGCGCGAGCTGTTGCATCTGCTCCAAGTTGAACACCAAACTCTTGAGCGATTTCGTATTTCATTTGGTCTAATGCTGATTCAGCACCAGGAACCGCTAATTTATTTGTACTACGTGACATGTTATATCACCTCCTTGTGAGTATAGAGTGTGATAAATAACATGACTTCATACACGTTTTATATATGGTAATTTATGGGTTTAGAAAAGTTCTTCGAATTTTTCTTCTTCCGCCACTACTTCTACTGTTTGTAATACCATTGTTTCCTTATTCGCTACAGCTTCATCGATTAATGGTGTGAAATCGTATTTCGCTTCAAAACGATTCGCTTTTTCACGCTTCGGTTTCGTCGCTGGGCTTGCTGGTGTGAATACTGTACAGCAATCTTCGTACGGACGAATTGAAATATCATATGTGCCGATTTCTTCAGCAATTTTAATAATTTCTAATTTATCCATCGTAATAAGTGGACGAATAACTGGATAGTTTGTTACTTCGTTAATCGTATGCATACTATCTAATGTTTGGCTTGCTACTTGTCCAAGACTTTCACCCGTCGTGATTGCAAGCGCATTACGCTCTTCTGCGATACGCTCTGTAATACGCATCATCATACGGCGCATAACTGTCATTGAATAGCTAGATGGAATTTCTTTATTAATCGTTTTTTGCACGTCTGTAAATGGAACAAGGTGAAGCGTTACACGTTTACAGTACTTCGTTAACTCTTGTGCTAAATCGATTACTTTTTGTTTTGCACGCTCACTTGTGAAAGGTGGGCTATGGAAGTGAACTGCTTCCACAGACACGCCGCGTTTCATCGTTAAGTACGTTGCTACCGGGCTATCGATACCACCAGAAAGAAGTACCATTACTTTTCCGCCAACACCAACTGGTAAACCGCCAGCTCCCATATGCTCACCGCACATAATATATGTGTAACCACTGCGAATTTCTATACGTACATTCACATCTGGATTATGAACATCTACTGTGATATCCTCTGTGTTTTCTAAAATGTGCCCACCGATTTCTGGAAGTAACTCCATCGTCTTCATCGGGAAGCGTTTATCAGAACGGTGCACTGTAATTTTAAATGTTTTCACATCGCCTTTTACTTGTAAGAAAGCTGCTAATGCACCTTTTTTAATATCTTCTAATTCTGATGGTACTTTCATCGCTAAGTTAAACTTATGAATACCAAATACATCTTTCAATCTTTCAGAAATTGCTTCATGGTCTTCGCCATTTAATTGGATGTACATACGATCATGTGTTGCATCGATTTTAATATTTGGGAACTTTTTCAGTTTGAACTTTACGTTATCTTTTAATGTGCTTACAAATTTAGAACGGTTCTTACCTTTAGTCGTCATCTCTCCATAACGAACTAAAATATATTCATATGTCATCATATTTCTTTACCTCATCACTTCATATAATTTTGGCATCGTCTCTTTCACAATACCTTCAAATTGTTTTACTTCTTCCATCGTGTTTTCTGGTGCCAAACTAATGCGAATAGCACTCGCAGCAGCGGCATGCGGTACTCCCATTGACACTAACACTCTGCTCACTTCATTTGCTTTTGAAGAACAAGCAGACTTCGTCGATACATATACACCGTACTCTTCTAAAGCATGAACGACTACTTCTGGTTTTAAACCAACGAATGATACATTTAAAATATGCGGTGCTGCATAGGCAAGCGACGTATTAATCGTGACATCTTCCATCTCTTTAAAGAAACGGACAAGCTCTGTTTGTAAATTGTGCAAATGAGCTATCTTTTCTTTCACTTGTTCCATTGTCATGCGAAGTGCTTTCACCATCGCTACAATGCCAGGTAAATTTTCTGTACCAGAGCGATACTTAAGCTCTTGTTGACCACCTGATAAAATTGGATCTAACCTTACGCCATCACGCACATAAAGAAGACCCGTTCCTTTTACACTGTGAAATTTATGTCCAGATATTGAGCAAAGGTCAATATGAGAAGCATATAAATCAAGCGGTACTTTTCCTATCCCTTGTACATGATCCACATGGAATCTTATTTTCGGATAGTTCGATAATAACGTTCCAATTTCAGCAACAGGCTGAATTGCTCCAGTCTCGTTGTTCACGTGAATAATTGACACAAGAATCGTATCTTCACGAAGTGCTCGTTTTACATCCTCTACCGATACAACACCATGCTCATTAACCGGTAAATATGTTACATCAAAACCGAGATCTTCTAATTGTTTATATGCTTCAAACACAGACGCGTGTTCAATATTTGTTGTAATGATATGTTTACCGCGCGAACGATTCCTCATCGCTATTCCTTTAATCGCAAGGTTATTCCCTTCCGTTCCACCTGATGTGAAAATAATTTCAGAAGGTTTAACGTGAAGAAGCTGCGCTGCAATCGTTCTTGATTGTGTTAATAGACGCTCTGCCTCTCCCCCAAGCGAATGAATAGAAGAAGGGTTTCCAAAATATTTTCCAGCAACCGTTACGTACGATTGAAGGGCTTCTGGATATGGCTTCGTCGTCGCACTATTATCAAAATAGATCATCATTCTTCCCCTTTCAGCGCTATCACATCATATAATCATATCACAAATACGTGTAATTACGCTAAGACTACTCAAAGGTTCCATTTTATCCCGATTGTGAAGGCCGATAATTAGTGAGGATGGCCCTACTGATTACAGTTTCACTATATTTTAAAACGAATAACCTTACTGTATTCCGCTATTCATTATAGCAACATCGTCCCCAAAATTACACAAAAAAACAAACCCCTATGAAAGGGTTTGTTCATTGTCTACATATTCAGCTATTTTTTGAACAACGCCAGGTTCAAGTTGCTCTAGTACAGAAGCCGCTTGTTCTAAAGCTGCATCGTATTGATATTCACGGAATAATTTCTCCGCATAATTTAAGCTCTCTGCAAGGTTCTCATCATGACTGCGGTAACGATTACCGTATTGAATTAATTTTTCAACTAAATACGCTTGTCCAATTAACTCTTCTGTCATTTCAGCTACCCCATTAACAGTTGTGTACGCTTCTTCTAAACTGCTATTTACAGCGTTCATATTTAACGGTTTCACTTCTAACTGTTCATATACAGCTTGCATTGCCATTTGTCCTCTTTTTAAATCTTCCATAATGCTTTCTGGAAGACCTGGCAAATTCGACTTTTGCATAAAACGTTTCGTTTCAAAAATGATATTTCGCATTTCTTGCAACTTCTCACGCGCTTCAAATTCCTCTTTACGCATCGTTTGCAGCATTTCTTTATATTCCGCATGCAGTACTTTTAACGTTTCACATTGCTCATAAACCTCTTCTAGTTCCTCACGAATAATAGAGAAGGCAATATCTTGTTCCGCAACGCGTAATTGCAGCATTTCAAAACGTTTCGTTAAAATATGCATTTGCTTTTCAATTACTTTTTGAGACTCAATATCCTTATCTTGTAGCTGATAACTTTGTTTCACAAGTTGTGTTTCTGCTTTTGTTTCAATCGTTTCAGTACGAATTTCTTCTAAGTCTTCATAAACAGAAAGTGTTTTTTGCTCCACATAATGTCTCGCATGTACTTCTTGTTCCAGTTGATCATAGAAGCCATCTAAACGTGTTTTTAAGTTTTCTACTTTTTCAGCAGCTTCCGTTATATGAAGCTCCTGTATATCCATTAAACATGTGTGTAGTTGTGTCGTCATATCACGAACTTCTTTAGGGACTTCCAAGTACTCTAATACATAACCTTGTCTTACCATATCATTATGTCCGTGTAATAAATCTTCCAGCTGAACTGGTAACGTCGCTTGACACTCTACCAATAAATCTGGAATTTGGTGAATAATGATTTCTAAGCTTGCCAAACCTTCTTCTAAACTAATAACAATTTCTCTCGCTTTTAAATAGTCACCATTATCTGTTGCCTCTTCAAAGCTTTTAAATTTATTAGATTCAGCGTCTAGCATCTCTTCAATTTTCTGCTCTGCTGCTCCATACATATGTCTATGAGCAAGAACACTCTTCTTCATACTACGATATGTATCACGTAACCCTTCAATTTCCGAGCTATTTTTTTCATGGCTTTCTAACAATTGCTGTAATTCATTTAAAATGTCTGTAATACGATTATCAGCGTCATCTAAACCACTTATGGATTCATTCATCGCATGCTTTGCTTTTCGGAAGGAGAATTGCGAGGCGAATTTTCGCGCTTGCGCTAAATCTTTGTCAGCTTTCGGAAGGGTTGTTGATACAATCTCATCCCATTCTTCACGCCATTTACCAAACAGTTCTTCTGTTTGACCCGTCATATTTAAGTCTTTCACCCGCTTTAGTTCATCTGCCACAGGTTTATCTTTTATCTCTTGTTTCCACTGCTCCAGTGCTTCAATATCTTTATATGAACGATTTCTTATCACAAGCTCTATCATGAGCAGCACTAGAATAGAGCTTACTACAATGATAACGATCGTCAGGATAGAATCCATGCAAAAAAGCCTCCTAGTTATATCTCTTTTTTTGTCCGTTCCGTTTATGAAATGGAAGGCATTATGTATAAAAAGGGAATTCCCCTATATTTAACAACTAACAATGTACTAATCATACCATGTAATGGCTTGTTTTTGACCTAGTTTTTTTTAAAATTTCATGTTTCTTTCAATGCGATTGTAATCTTTCTCAATCTTCTGTTTGGATTATCTCCCATCATCAAATGAGTGTAATAACAGGTTCTCTTTCATATGAGATACGAAATAAATTTTGCGCACAAGTGGTGGTTCAATAGAAATCGCATGCACATTCCCTTGCTTTACCGCTTGCTCTACTGCCATTTCTGGAAGTAACGTAATACCAAGTCCAGCTCCGACCATCGCAAGCATCGGTTCTGCGTAAGAAGTTTCAAATGCAATGATTGGTTTCGCACCTATCCCCTGAAACATATTCGTAATTATTTTCCTTACATCACAGATTTCTGGATATACGATTAACTTTTCATTTTGCAAATCTTCCATTCGGATCACTGTTTTCTCGTTATAAAGATGATCATTTGAAACAACACAAACAATTTTTTCTTCTCGCATTTCTTTTATACACGTAGCGCCTTCTACTATTGAATCGACGAACATCGCTTCAATCTTCCGTTCTTTAAAGAGTCCCATTAGTACTTTCGTATGCTCAATTTTCCATTCTACTTCGAATCCTTCACCTAATACATCTTTACATTTTGATATGTAATGAGCTGCTAAACTTGGCAATATGCCTATAGAAATTTTCCGCTTCTCTTGAAAAGTCTTCATTTCGCCTTTCACTTCATATATGTGTTTCAAAATCGGTAACATTCTTGTTATAAATAACTCTCCAGCCTCTGTTAACTCCACTCCTTGCGCGGAACGCTTAAGTAAAGTAACCTCTAAATCCGCTTCTAATCTTTGAATTTGCTTACTAAGCGCCGGTTGAGAAATATGTAAAAGCTTACTCGCCTTCGATAAACTTCGCGTATTCTTTACTTCAATAAACGATCGTACTGCCTCCAAATCCATCGTACACACCTCTAACAAAAAGTTATAACTGTCATAAAAAATCGATATTTCCTACTATAAACAACTACTCTTTATACTTATTTCATCAACTTACTATAACGAAATATAAAGGGGAATGAAACTCTTGAACAAAAAACAAATGCTACTCGGATCCCTCTTATGCCTACTTGCCGTAACTGCTTGGGGATTTATGTTTCCTGTCATGGCAAATGCCCTACAGTTTATCGATCCGTTCTTCTTCACAACTATCCGGTACGGATCAGCAGCTATAATTTTTCTTATTTTGCTATTCATTACTGAAGGAAAAACTTCACTCCGATTAGAAAAAAGAACACTTTCGTTATTCTTTTACGGAACGGTCGGCTTCGCTGGATACGGTTTTCTCGTTTTTTACGGTCAACAAATTGCCGGACCTTCTGGAGCCATCCATGCCGCGATGATTCAGTCTCTTATGCCACTCATCGCTTTATTATTGCAGTGGATAACAAAAAACAAACGCCCACAAAACTACACATTCCTTTGTATGTTCGTTGCATTGCTCGGTGTTATACTTGTCATTTCAAAAGGAAATATTCACTTATTATTTGGAGCTGCCAGTCACCTCTCAACAAATATACTTATGCTGTGCGGCGTTACTTGCTGGGTCATTTACACGAACGGCGGTGCTCGTTTTCAATCTTGGTCACCACTTCGATATACGACGTTAACTTGTTTATTCGGCTCAATTTCACTCATCGTTATCGTCACTTTCTTCACTTACACAAACTTTATTACTGTACCGTCACTACGTACCATTATGAACGTTCGTTTTGAACTCTTGTATATGTCGATTATTGCAGGTGTTATCGCTGTATTTTGCTGGAACACAGGAAATCGCTATATTTCATCTATTAATGGCATATTATTTATGAATTTAGTTCCTGTACTTGCACTTATCGGTTCCATCTTTCGAGGTTATACAGTCGACAAAATTGAAATTTCCGGATCCGCTTTAACAATTATCGCGCTATTATGCAACAATATATGGCAAAGAAAAGAAAGCACAAAAATCCCCACCTCAGTTCGTTAGGTGGGGATTTTTCACATATGAACAGCCCTTGGCCATTCCTGATACATATTCGTTATACATAATGTTTGTTCCATCCATTGTTCAATTTCCTTCGTGTACATTTCTATGAAAAATGTCTCAGACGGAAAAGAATGCAACACTTCTGATATATATTGCGGATATAAAAACGGCATATTCATCATGCCTTTTAATTGCGTCATAAACATTGTAAAAGATACCTTTTTGAATTCTTGCTTCATTTGTCCTTGCTTTATGATTTGCTCTATATAATATCTTTCTTTAGAAAAATAAATGGTCATCACTTCACGAATTAATGTCGTATCCAGTGAAAGCTCTCGGTAGAAGAAACGTGTCAGTTCCCTATTTTCAAATTGATATCGTAAAATCCCACGCACCATTTGCACCATCACATCTTTAGCCGACAAATATTCTCTCTGTTCGAACGACATTTCAATCACATGAATATACCCTTCTAAAAAGTCAGTAATAAGCTGTTCTAATAAACCTTGCTTTCCAGCAAAATAATATGAAATATTCGCTACATTCACATCCGCTCGCTTTGCAATTTCTCGCACCGACGTTCCATCATAACCTTTCGTGTTAAACAATGATATTGCCGCATCAATTACTTTTTGTTTCGTCTGTTTCATGCGCTCACTTCCTCTCACTGAACAGCTATAGTTTAAATTTCTTGACTTTTAAGACAAATTCCTTTAATTTTCTATCGACAAAGTCATGTGAAATACATCGTATTTTGCTAATATTTTACACATCTCGATAAAAAGGGAGTTGTTTCCATGTTTACAAAAGAAAGTTATGCAGGTTCTCGTGAAGAGCAATATGAGACAGTAATTAAACAACTGGATGCATTATTAACTGGCGAACCAAACGTAGTCGCAAACTTATCAAATGCGTCCGCATTATTAAACCAATTTTTAGATCGTGTGAATTGGGTTGGCTTTTACGTAACAGAAGGAAATCAGCTTGTTCTTGGACCATTCCAAGGAATGCCTGCTTGCGTGCGTATTCCATTTGGACGAGGCGTTTGCGGCGTTGCAGCTGAAACGAAAACAACGCAGCTTGTAGCAGACGTTCACCAATTCCCAGGACATATTGCTTGCGACAGTGCTTCGAATTCAGAAATCGTTGTACCAATCGTGAAAGAAGGAGCTGTCATTGGTGTACTTGATATTGATAGCCCTGAAAAAAATCGTTTTGATGAAGTAGATCAGCGCTATTTAGAAAAATTTGTGGAAACACTCCTAAAACATATTTAAAAAAGAAAAGAGCGAGTTATCGATTGCGTACATCACGTACGAAACCGATAGCTCACTCTTTTTTTATTGATTACTAACTGCAGATATTTTCTTTAGTGCCTGTTCTAAATCAGACACTATATCTTCCCATGATTCTAAACCGACAGATAAACGTATTAAATTATCATAAATGCCCATTTCTTGTCTTAGCTCAGCTGGAATCGCAGCGTGCGTCATCGTTGCCGGATGCTGAATTAATGTTTCTGTATCCCCTAAACTTACAGCAATTGTAATAAAATGAAGATCATTGATAAACGCTTGCGTCTCTTCTTTTCCGCCTTTTACTGAAAAAGAAATCACACCGCCGCCTCGTTTCATTTGGCGAGATGCTAACTCCCCTTCTGGATACCAAACACCTTCTACCGCATCATGATTTTTCAGGAACGATACAATTTTTTCGGCATTATCACAATGGCGGTCCATTCTTACCGCTAATGTCTTTAATCCGCGTAACAATAACCACGCATCAAACGGCGCCATAATACCGCCGATATCTTTTCGCATCGGGCGAATTTTTTCAGCTAACGCTTTCGTTTTACAAATCGTTACACCCGCCACTACATCGCCATGACCGCCAATATATTTTGTTGCACTATGCACAACTACGTCACAACCAAGCTCAAGCGGTCTTTGTAAATAAGGTGAACAAAACGTATTATCCACAACGACAAGTAAGCCATTTCGCTTCGCAACCCGAATCACTTGTTTTAAATCAATTAATTTCATTGTTGGATTAATCGGTGTTTCTACGAAAATAACCTTTGTATTTGGACGGATTTTATTTTCGACATCATCCTCTGTCTCCATATCACAAAACGAATGTGTAATCATGAACTTCTCTTCTAATACTTCTAAAAAACCGTACGTGCACCCATATAATCCATTTGAACAAATAATATGATCTCCAGCTTTTAGAAAACCAATTAACGTTGCTGAAATAGCTGCCATACCGGATCCGAAAGCAAGAGCTTCTTCTCCTCCTTCTAACACCGCCATACGTTCTTCAAATAATTTTACGGTTGGATTTCCAAGTCTTGAGTAAATATAAGACGAATCCACTCCCGCAAAACTCGCCTCCCCTTGCTGCGCAGTCTCAAATGTAAATGTAGACGTTTGAAATAAAGGTGGTGTTAAACTTCCTTTATGTTCCTCTGATGTATAACCGTGATGAATTAACGCTGTCTCCATATGCTTCTTTTTCATAAAAACATCCCCTTTTATGTTTTTATTACCGCATATTCATCAAAAAAATTAATGAACATTTTTTACTACATTTTATGTAAGCGTTTTATTTGTGTTTCTATCACTTCTTTTATATCGTTTTAAATTCCTTCTTGTTAATTTCCAAAATTTATATGCATAAAACAAAAACGTACTCGCTTGACGAAACTCTGGGTAAAAGATATAATAGCGTTTGTGTAAAATAAAAAGGCAGCCTTGTAATGTGAGTTTATCGTTTGTATTTTGTTCCTCTACGGAGGTGTATCTCGTAACTCCCTGCTGCTGGAGCGAAGGTACATGAAAACAAAATGCCCGTAAATATCGATTACGTCTGTTTTTATTTTACGTAAATAAAAACATTTTTAAAGGAGGAGTCAACTATGGCTCGTTATACAGGTCCAGCTTGGAAACTGTCTCGTCGTCTTGGAATCTCTCTAAGCGGCACAGGAAAAGAATTAGAAAAACGCCCTTACGCACCAGGTCCTCACGGTCCTAACCAACGTAAGAAACTTTCAGAATACGGTTTACAATTACAAGAGAAACAAAAACTTCGTCACATGTACGGCATGACTGAGCGTCAATTCCGTCGCACATTTGACCAAGCAGGTAAAATGCCTGGTAAGCACGGCGAAAACTTCATGATCCTTCTTGAAGCTCGTCTTGACAACTTAGTTTACCGTATGGGCTTAGCTCGCACTCGTCGTGCAGCTCGCCAATTAGTAAACCACGGTCACATCACAGTTGATGGATCTCGCGTAGATATCCCATCTTACCGTGTAAAACCTGGTCAAACAATCAGCGTTCGCGAAAAATCTAACAGCCTTGTTGTTGTTAAAGAAGCGATCGAAGTTAACAACTTCGTACCAGAATACTTAACTTTCGATGCTGATAAATTAGAAGCTACTTACACTCGTCACGCTGAGCGTTCTGAGTTAGCAGCTGAAATCAACGAAGCATTAATCGTAGAGTTCTACTCTCGTTAATGACAAAAAGCCAATCCTGTGGATTGGCTTTTTTCGTTTATATATAAAATAAAATTATTTATTTTCCTCTTTCTGAACATATACATAAGCATCTTTCTGCTCTTTATGTACATCCACCTTCGAATTCTCTGCAAGCTGACCCGCGTTTAGCAAAGAAAAAATAATGAGCGCTTCTAGTGACATTTTGTTTTACCACTCCTTTCTATTTGTTATACATTTATCATACCGCTTACATGTGATTTCCGTATGAACTCGAAAAGGAGATTACAACAAAAAGGTTACAGGAATACGAATGCACGCTATAATAACCATAAAATAGGAGGTTGATTCATTTTGACAATAAATCAAATGGTTCAATTAGGTAGTGCATGTATGTTCTTTATTACTTCCGCACTTATTAATTGGTATCAGGGGAGTAATTTGATAGATAATCCTGATGAATGGAAATATAGCGCTAAGTTTACGAATTACTTTAAAGGTACCGTTTCAAATTACCAAGATATTTATCAAATCGATTTCTTTATATATGCGGCAAAATTTTATCCAACAGCATTTATTGTTATGCTCATTAGCTTACTTTATATGATCGTATTAATTCTTCATATTCTATTTACAAGAACTCGTAGGGCAATCTAAATTCGTACATAAAAAAACCCGAATCATAGACTTTTCAGCCTACAATTCCGGGTACTATTTGTTTTATATTCGTTTCTGATTAGTAACGAATTAAGAAATATTTCTTTTTACCGCGGCGAATGATTGTGAATTTACCTTCGATGCGGTCGTTTTCTGTTACAACGTAGTCCAATGCTTGTGTACGCTCACCGTTTACGTAGATTGCGCCGTTCGTTACATCTTCACGTGCTTGACGTTTTGATGGAGAGATTTTGCTTTCTACAAGTAAGTCGATTAATACTGTATCTTCTGCAGTACGTTCTACAGATGGTACGTCTTTGAATCCTTGTTCGATTTCGCTTGCAGTCAGTTCTGCTACAGAACCACTGAATAATGCAGCTGAAATTTTAATTGCTTGCTCTAATGCTTCTTCGCCGTGAACAAGTTTTGTCATTTCAGAACCTAATGCTTTTTGTGCTGCACGTTTTTCTGGTGCTTCAGCTACTTGCTTTTCAAGCTCAAGAATTTCTTCATGAGATAAGAATGTGAAGTATTTTAAGTATTTAACAACGTCGCGGTCATCTGTGTTAATCCAGAATTGGTAGAACTCGTAAGGAGTTGTTTTCTCTGGGTCTAACCAAATTGCGCCGCCTTCTGTTTTACCAAACTTCGTACCGTCAGATTTCGTAACTAGTGGAATTGTTAAACCGAATGCTTTCGCATCTTCTTCTGATTTACGGATTAATTCAAGACCAGCTGTAATGTTACCCCATTGGTCACTACCACCGATTTGCAAGCGGCAATTATGGTTTTGGTATAAGTTTAAGAAGTCGTATGATTGTAAAATCATATAACTAAACTCAGTGAATGAAATACCAGTATCTAAACGAGATGCTACTGTATCTTTTGCTAACATATAGTTTAAACCGAAGTTTTTACCGATATCGCGTAAGAATGAAATGACATCTAAGTTACCAAGCCAGTCATAGTTGTTAGCCATCGTTGCTGGGTTGTCCACGTTTTCGAACTCTAAGAAGTTTGAAAGTTGGTTTTTAATGCTTTCTGTGTAGTAAGCAACTGTATCTTTCGTATTTAATGTACGCTCTGCTTTTTTACCACTTGGGTCACCGATCATACCAGTACCACCGCCAACAAGTGCGATTGGTTGGTGACCAGCTAATTGGAAACGACGTAACATTAATACTGGTAACATATGACCGATGTGTAAGCTATCCGCTGTCGGGTCGAAACCACAGTATAATTTAACGCTTTCTTTTTCTAATAATTGCTCAAGTCCCTCAGCATCTGTTTGCTGATTAATTAGACCGCGAAATTCAAGATCTTGTAAAATACCCATATCCTACATACTCTCCTTTAAGTTCATTACTGGCGTGAAGGTTGAAAACATAAAAAAATCGCCCCTTTAAATAAGGGACGATTTTGATTATCGCGTTACCACCCTAGTTGCAGGCAAAAAAAAGCCTACCACCTTATTTACATAACGGCTTAGCACCGTCTTTTCCCTTTTGAATACAATTCAATCGAAAAAAGATGCTCTAGGGGCGTAATTCGCGATCATCTATGTGCTGATTTTCACCGGCCATCAGCTCTCTAAAACAGGGAAATGATCACTACTTCTCCCTTTCCACGCTCAATTATTCATATACTTTTCTTTATACCATCATTTATATAGGCGTGTCAAATAGAGGTCAGGTTTCTCTTCTTGCCAATCCTTTACAACGTCGCAAAGAGTATCGTAATAAGAGAAAGAATTGGAACTCCAACTAATAACGATACATGAAACACAACAGATAAATCATTCCCAATCGTCGCCTCCACAGGATCTTTCGCTGGAGAACCAAGAAATCCGATTAATCGATCGAAGCGACTTACCGTTTTTGGAAAATCTGGTATTTCTACATGATCGCTATCTAAATGCTGCTTTAATTTATATTCACTCTTAAAGGGATTTTCGCTCAATTTCATCCACCTCCAGCAATTGTTTCAATTTCTTTATCCCGTTATGGAGTCTCGATTTCACTGTTCCAATCGGAATGTTTAATACCTCCGCAATCTCTTTCTGCTGCATATCATGATAATAAGAAAGAATAAGGACAGCTCGTTGCTCTTCCGGAACTTTCAAAATCGCTTCTCTTACTGTGAGCCGATCTTCGTGAGAAAATTCTTTTTCCTGGATCGGCACTAAAAACGGCAAAAGCGTACGCCACTTTTTTCTTCTATTTAATTTATTAATCATAAGACGATAACCAATTTGAAATAAATACGTTTTTATTTTACCTTTTTCAAGTTCATACATATATTTCTTACGCTCTAACGTCAAAAACGTATCTTGCACAAGGTCGATACTTAATTGTTCATCTCGGTTAAATCGATACAAAAATGTGTATAGCGCTGGTTTGATTAAAACATATAGTTTTTCCCCCGCCTGTTTATCTCCACTTTGATACGCAAGCATGAGCTCCTCCTCAATCCCAATCTGCGCCATGATTTTTGATCTCCTTTATTCCTTTTAACGTTAATGAAATGCGGGAAATTAAATAGCAACTTGCGACAATAATCCATACTTGCGATTGATTCGTAAAAAATTGAACATACGGGTTTTGAATTGTCTGTCCGGTTGAAACTAAAATATTTAATGCTTGCACACATATACATGCATACACTGCCAGACAAGCCGAAATCGTATCAAATACATTCCAGCGAAAATACACTTTTGTTTTTGTAAAATCAATTTTATATCCTTTTTTCCGTACTATATGTTTTCTATCAAACGGAATAATGATGGAAAACATAACAATCATCATGACACCGGCTGTAATCATTGATACTTTAAATCCGATTGGCATCGGTAATAGCAAACCACAAGAAAATACGACTATAATTCCAAGTAAAGCAAAAGTAAGAAGTAATTTATTAGACATATAAAAAGCCTCCCTCATCTATTCTTTCATAAATGTATACAGACGAGGAAGGCACTTCGTTCAAATATTATTTTATTTTTTTAATAATCTTCGCAGGATTCCCGCCAACTACTACATTGCCCGGCACATCTTTCGTTACGACGGCGCCAGATGCGATCACCGCGTTATCTCCAATTGTTACACCAGGATTAATAATCGCTCTTCCGCCAATCCATACGTTATCGCCAATTGTAACTGGTTTTCCGTATTCTGATCCACTTATGCGCTCTACTGGATCAAGTGGATGTGTTGCTGTATAAATGTGAACACCTGGCGCTAACATACAGTTCACTCCAATTGTCACCGGGCATACGTCTAAAATTGTACAGTCAAAGTTCGCGTAAAAAT
The DNA here is from genome assembly GCF_019656175.1 of Bacillus sp. BML-BC051. Taxonomy (NCBI): domain Bacteria; kingdom Bacillati; phylum Bacillota; class Bacilli; order Caryophanales; family Bacillaceae; genus Bacillus; species Bacillus sp. BML-BC051. The sequence goes on along the minus strand of NZ_BPLI01000012.1, from coordinate 65,236 downwards.
TTTCACCAACGTGAATGTTATAACCGTAATCACATCTGAAAGAAGATTCAAGATGAATGTTATCTCCAGTCGTTCCGAATAATTCTTTTACGATTTCGCTACGCTCTTTTAATTGTACTTCTGGTGTTTCATTTAATTTTCTCGTTAGTATACGAGCATGCTCCCTCTCTTGAATCAAAACAGGATCAGCTGGTATGTACATTTCCCCAAGTATCATCTTTTCTTTTTCTGTTTTCATTTTCTTCTCCCCTTTAACTCGTATGTATAAGTTTATGATACCATAAAAAAAGAAAGGCCTGAACGTTATTTCGTTCAGACCTTCCTCTCTTAATCTTCCATCGTTGATAAGTCACCTGTTGGTAAGTTTAATTCCCACGCTTTTAGTACGCGGCGCATAATTTTACCACTTCTCGTTTTCGGTAATTTATCTCTAAATTCAATTTGTCTTGGCGCTGCATGAGCTGCTAGGCCTTTCTTTACAAATTGACGAATCTCTTCTTTTAATTCATCAGATGGTTCGTATCCCGCCCGAAGCGCGATAAATGCTTTAATGATTTCTCCGCGCACTGGATCAGGAATACCAATTACACCAGCCTCTGCAACAGCAGCATGCTCGATTAATTTACTTTCTACTTCAAACGGACCAACTCGCTCACCTGACGTCATAATTACATCATCAATACGCCCTTGGAACCAGAAGTATCCATCTTCATCCATATAAGCAGAGTCACCTGATACGTACCAATCTCCCGGCATAAAGTAAGATTCATACTTTTGCTGGTTATTCCAGATTCCACGCATCATCGCTGGCCAACCTTTACCAATTGCTAAGTTACCCATTGTGTATGGAGGAACTTCATTTCCTTCATTATCAACAATCGCTGCTTTCACGCCTGGAATCGGTTTACCCATTGAACCTGGACGGATTTCCATACAAGGGTAGTTACAAATAACTTGTCCACCTGTTTCTGTCATCCACCACGTATCATGAATACGAAGTCCAAATGCGTTCATACCCCAGCGAATTACTTCTGGATTTAACGGTTCACCGACGCTTAATACGTGACGAACTTGTGATAAATCATATTTTTTAATTGCGTCTTGTCCAGCTCCCATTAACATACGGAACGCTGTTGGCGCACTGTACCAAACTGTTACACCGTAATCTTGCAGTGCTTCATACCACGCTTCTGGACTAAAGCGGCCACCTAAAACAACATTTGACGCCCCAACTAACCACGGTGCGAAAATACCGTAAGCTGTTCCAGTTACCCAGCCTGGGTCAGCTGTACACCAATATACATCGTCTTCTTTTAAATCTAATACCCATTTCGCCGTTTGATGATGCTGCACCATTGCATTTTGCGCATGAAGCACACCTTTTGGCTTACCAGTAGAACCAGACGTGTAATGTAAAATTAAACCATCTTCACGGCCTAACCATTCAATATGTAATTCTTTTGAAGCTTGTTCAAATAAAGGATTGAACGCTACCGTTTTACCGCCTTCTTCTACATTATCTCCAACAAGGAAGACTGTTTTTAAAGCAGGTAAATCATTTAATGGTACGCGCTCTAACAATTCAGGCGTTGTAATTAACACCTTTGCTTCGCTATCTTCTAAACGATCGCGAACTGCGCCTTCCATAAACGCTTCAAATAGTGGACCAACGATTGCCCCTAATTTCACTGCACCAAGAAGTGCGAAATATAATTCTGGAGAACGCGGCATAAAAATAAAAACGCGATCGCCTTTTTCTACATCGCCATAATTTTTCAGGACGTTTCCTGCTTTATTAGAAAAATCCTTCATTTCCTTAAATGTATACTTCTCTTTTCGCGCTCCATCTTGATAATAAAGGGCTACTTTATTTTTACGATCGGATTTCGCATGCTTGTCAATTGCTTCATACGCCATATTTACTCGGCCTGTCTCATTCCAAGTAAAGTTTTTATTAACCTCTTCCCAGTTAAAATTCGCGTATGCCTCATCATAATTCGGCAAATTATTTTCTCCTTTAATGACAGGAAGCGTTTCTACTTTCATACTTTACATCCCCCTCCTATGTATTCTATTATCTATTATAATAACATTATTTAAAATTTTCAGTATATTTGTTGATTTTTAGACAAATTTTTAATGACAAATTTCGATTCACATCGCATATATTATAAAGTACGATATGAATAGATTCACAAACCCTCAAGGTGGTGAGCAATACATTGATTCATAAGAAAATATATAATGCTAGAAACTTAAAAACAGCGAAAGGCACTTTAATTATTGAAGGTCCTGTCTCTACACATAGCTTAGAAATGTATAAATTTCATCCAGATTTAATTGCGTTTCGTCCTGCCGAGCAGCAATATAAAGCAATTGTCGAAATTTCTAAATTACCAGAAGCTCGTCTCATTATTGCTAGACATGACCAAACGATTGTTGGATATGTTACATACCTGTATCCTGATCCACTCGAACGATGGTCAGAAGGAAAGATAGAAAACTTAATTGAACTCGGGGCGATTGAAGTTGTCCCTGCCTTCCGCGGTTGCGCTGTCGGAAAGAACTTATTAGAAGTTTCAATGATGGACGACCATATGGAAGATTACATTATATTGACGACTGAATATTATTGGCACTGGGATTTAAAACAAACAGGCTTAAATGTTTGGGAGTACCGAAAAGTAATGGAAAAAATGATGAATGCTGGCGGTTTACAATGGATGGCTACAGATGATCCTGAAATTTGTTCGCATCCTGCTAACTGTTTAATGGTCCGCATCGGTAAACGCGTTGATACGGATTCTATTCAAGCATTTGATCGTCTACGTTTTCACAATCGTTTTATGTATTAATAAAGGGGGCAACTGGAATGATTGTAGAAGAAATTATGAATCAAGATGTGGTGACACTACATCCAAACGATACAATTGAAACAGCAATCCGAACGATACGCACGAAAGGCATTCGGCACATTCCAATTGTCGATCAAAGTAATCATGTCGTAGGCATTATTTCTGATCGGGATGTAAGAGATGCAAGTCCGTCTATTTTAGATGAACAAGTTTCACTCGATATGCTGAAGCAACCACTTGAACTGATTATGAAACATCCTGTTATGACTTGCCATCCTCTCGATTTCGTTGAGGAAATTGCTACTTTATTTTTTGAAAATAAAATTGGCTGTCTCCCTGTTACAAAAGCAGGAAAGTTAGTAGGAATCATCTCTGAATCTACTGTACTGCACACGTTAGTGAAATTAACAGGAGCACATCAACCGAGTTCACAAATTGAAATTCAAGTAAAAAATGAACCTGGCATTCTCGGAAAAGTCGTTGCCATTTTTAGTGAGTTACAAATAAATATCGTGAGCGTTCTCGTCTATCCAGCAAAAGATGAGAATGATAAAGTACTCGTTTTCCGCATTCAAACGATGAATCCGCTAAAAGTGATTGATGCACTTGAAGCAGAAGGCTACCGCGTCTTATGGCCGAATATTATGGGGATGCAAGCATGAGTAGCGCTTTTATTTATTCGGATGACTTTCGGGGCTATTCGTTTAGCCCCGATCATCCTTTTAACCAACTGCGCGTCACACTCACGTATGATTTATTACAAAAGGGCGGTTTTATCTCTCCTTCCCAAATCATCTCACCACGGATGGCTACAGATGAAGAGATTGCCTACGTTCATACAGAGGAATACATAAATGCGGTAAAACGTGCTGGAGAAGGTAAGTTAGAAAAATCAATTGCGATGACATATGGACTCGGAACAGAAGATACACCGATGTTTCCAAATATGCACGAAGCAAGTGCATTACTCGTTGGCGGTACGTTAACCGCTGTCGATGCTGTTCTTTCCGGGAAAGTAAAACACGCGCTTAATTTAGGCGGAGGCTTACATCATGGCTTCCGCGGCAAGGCATCTGGCTTTTGTATTTATAACGATAGTTCCATCGCAATGAAATATATTCAGAAGAAATACGGTTTACGCGTCTTATATATTGATACAGATGCTCATCACGGTGATGGTGTACAGTGGTCTTTTTACGATGATCCTAACGTATGCACCATTTCACTACATGAAACTGGGCGTTATTTATTCCCTGGAACTGGCGCTGTAAATGAACGTGGACAAGGTAATGGCTATAGTTATTCTTTTAACGTTCCACTCGATGCTTTTACAGAGGATGAATCGTTTTTAGATTCATATCGAACTGTCGTAAAAGAAGTTGCAGCCTACTTTAAACCGGATATTATTTTAACGCAAAATGGCGCTGACGCACATTATTACGACCCGCTTACACACCTTTGCGCAACGATGAATATTTACCGTGAAATACCGAAGCTCGCTCGCGAAATCGCTAACGAATATTGCGAAGGTCGCTGGATTGCTGTCGGCGGCGGTGGCTATGACCACTGGCGCGTCGTCCCAAGAGCTTGGGCACTCATTTGGCTCGAAATGAACAACATCCAAAACATCTCAGGTTATCTCCCTCCAGAATGGATTGACGCTTGGAAAGGACAAGCCGAAACAGAACTTCCCCTCACATGGGAAGATCCAGACAACATGTATAAACCTATCCCCCGTAAACCAGAAATTGAAGAAAAGAATGCATTAACTGTAACGAAATCCCTTGAAATTATTCGGAATAATATGACAAAATCTTTGTACTAAACGAAAAGGAGGCTCGTTTTTGAATAGCCTCCTTTTATTTATTGTCGACTGTTGTCGGTAAGTCGATATATTTCGAGTTGCGCTGATATATTTTATTTCATAATTAACTGGTCCAACTTTTATGAGAAAAGGTAGTGATATTATGTGGACACAACAAATAATTAACACAAAACGTGGCACATTTGAACTCTTTACAAAAGGAAATGGCGAGCCACTTTGCATTACACATCACTATTCACAATTTAATGAAACTGGTGATTACTTTGCGGATGTTTTCACTGCTACGCATCGTGTATTCCTCATTAATTTACGAGACGCTGGTAACTCAGCAAAAGCCAATTCAGAAAAAGAATTAAGTATGATTGAAACAGTTCACGACTTAGAAGCAATACGAGAAGCATTGCACCTTCCAATATGGCATTTCGCCGGTCATTCAACAGGTGGTATGCTTGGACTTTTATATGCAATTACATATCCAAATTCCTTACAATCATTAGCCTTGGCCGGAGCTGCAGCAAGTAACTATACCGAAACACCATTTTGTATTTATCACCCCGCACATCCACAGTTTCATTATATGCAAAAGCTCATCGAAAACTTAAAAACCCCTCACCTTACAAATGCAGAAAGAAAAGAACTATCTACTAATAGGACAAAATTATCATTGTATAAACCCGAAAACCATAACTCTTATTTTAGTAAACCAATCCAAAAAACAATGTCCGCTAGTCGGATGAATGCTTTCGCCAATGAATATCCTTCATTTGATTTAAGAGAGCATTTATCTTCCATCCAAACAAAGACTCTCATTATATGCGGAAGACATGATGTACAGTGCCCGATTCAATATTCTATTGAGATGCATGATGGCATACGTAATTCTATCTTTGTGATATTTGAGGAGAGTAACCATTATCCTTTTTTAGAAGAATCCAGTCGGTTTACTTCTATTACTCAAGAATTTTTTGGAATTAAAAAGAAAATTAAGGACTAACAAAGGCAATAAGTCTAGGAAGAGAGAACAAATTTATTAGTGCTGTTTTGCTAAAGGAGGAAAATAGGGTGAAAGAAAAATTATTAAGAGTTGGAACGACTTATATTCCAGTTACCAACGTAGAGCTTTCTTTAAACTGGTATGTAAACAAATTGGGAGCAGAGTTGAACTTTAAAGACGAAGACAAAGCTATTATTAACTTTGCAAATCAAAGCTTTTTTCTAGTTAAATCCCAAGATAATCAAACCTTAAATTTTTTTGATTTTCACGGTGAAGAACGCTTTTCTATAACATTCGAAGTTAACGGATTACATGTACTAGAATCAATTCATAGTGAATTTATTGAAAAGGAAATTCTAGTTGGAGAGATTGAAAACAGAGGGCATGCTGGGAAGAATTTTGTTTTTTATGATTTAGATGGTAATAAATTTGATGTTTGGAGTGAATTAAGTCCTATTTTCAAAGAAAAATACCTAATATAGAGTGATTTTTTACAATCAGACGTAAGTATTAAATAACATAGAAAGATACGAGGCTTATTCCATTAAAGCCTCGTTAATGAATATATTAACCTTCAAAAGAAATATTTCACACTAAAAACAGCAAGAAGAACAAAAAAACCATCAAACCTACATCAATGAATATCGACTTTTTATCTCCTTCTTTTATACTCATCATAAAATTAGAAATTATTTTAATTCCAAAAAAGACCATCATAAATAACCCACCGAAATGATCATTTGTAGGGTCTTCATCATAAAACATTTGTATTGCACCAATAATTAATAAAATAAGTATGATATTGGTTCCAATCTTTAAAGCCTTGTTTAATTTATTATCTTTTAATGTATCTCCCAAAATGTAGCACGCCCTCTCATACTCCCCTATGTTTTATCTCTCTTTATATTTTAACATAAATTACCTATTATTCCCTTTTCGTTCAAGTAACATAAAAAACCTGCCGATTACTCGGCAGGTACATTACACGTTAAAGCGATAACCAGCTCCCCACACCGTTTCAATATATTGCGGGTGGGCGGGATCTCTTTCAATTTTTTCACGTAGCTTTCTAATGTGAACAACGACAGTGGCTAAATCGCCAGCTGAGTCTAGTCCCCAAATACGTTCAAATAACTGTTCTTTATTTAATACTTGGTTTGGATGCGTTACAAAGAATGTTAATAAATCAAATTCCTTCGTTGTAAACGCAATTTCTTCATTGTTTATAAAAACTTTTCTCGCTCGCTGATCAATAGAAATTCCGTGAATGTATAACGTATCGCGTTGCTTACTCACATTCCCTGATAATCTTTCATAACGAGAAATATGCGCCTTTACCCTTGCGACTAATTCACTTGGACTAAACGGTTTCGTTATATAATCATCCGCCCCTAAACCGAGTCCGCGAATTTTATCTATATCTTCCTTCTTTGCTGAAACAAGTAAAATTGGAATGTCCTTTATAGCACGTATTTGTTTACAAATTTCAAAACCGTTCATTTTCGGAAGCATAATATCTAAAATAATTAAATCATAATCTTCCTGAAGAGCCATTTGTAGACCTACTTCTCCTGAATGTTCTACATCGACTTGAAAATCACTAATTTCTAAATAATCTCGCTGTAATTCTGCAATACTTATTTCATCTTCTACTAGTAAAATTCTCTTCATTCTACTCACCACATTCCTGTACTTTTTTCAATGAGAAGAAAATACTTGTACCTTCCCCAAGTTTACTTTCCGCCCAAATTTCCCCGCCATGTTCTTCAACAATTTGCTTTGCTATCGCTAAGCCAAGTCCACTTCCACCTGTGCTAGAATTTCGCGATTGCTCTGCACGATAAAACCGCTCAAATATATACGGCAGCGTATCAGCTTCTATACCTGCCCCATTGTCCATCACTTTCATAATGACTGTATTGTTATCACTTAATACTGTTACAGTAATTTTCTTCTCTTCTTTATCCATGTATTTCACACTATTATGAATTAAATTGGATATCACTCTATTTATCTTTTCGCAATCGGCCGTTACATATAGTGGTGATGAGTGTAATTGTAAGTGCACTCCTATACCTTCCTCACTTAAATCCATCTGCATCTCTTCTAATAATTCTTGCATAAACATGTTTAATTCTATCGTTTCAAACTGAAAAGGAACCCGATTCAAATCAAGCTTCGAAAACAAAAAGAGCTCATCAATGAGTGTATCCATATGTTTTGCCTTCGTATGAATGGTCGTTAAATACTTATCCATTTTTTCTGGCGTATTTGCTACCCCGTCTTTTATACCTTCCACATATCCAATAATAGAAGTGATCGGTGTTTTTAAATCGTGAGATATGTTTGAAATGAGCTCTTTTCGATTTTCTTCATACTGTGTTTGCATCTCTATCGACTCTTTTAATTTCTTTCTCATTTCCTCAAACCCTTGATTTAATTGCCCGATTTCATCATGGGATGTAACTGGAATTTGAAAATCTAAATTCCCTTCTTTAATTCTCGCAGTCGCATCTTTCAATACAAAAATTGGTTTTATCACACTTCTTGAGACAAAATAGCTTACTAATCCAATGAGTAACATTGCTAACAGTAAAAGCGCTACGAATAAAATCGGAAATAATTTTTGTGTAAGATCGACAAATGAACTTTGCCTTTTTAGTACAAATATACTCCCTTCTTCATCTCCGGGAAAATAAAAATCAAATTTTACATATCGATAAAATGTATCGCCTAGTTCCGTTGTGCCACGACTATTAATATTTGCTGATTCAAATTTCGGAAGAGCTTCTTTTAAGGATATACTTTCAAATATTTTTGTAGAATAAGAAATGGTTTCTCCCTTTCTTACAACTATTTTCACACCTTCTTTTTCAAGCGATGAAACGAAAGATTCATCTAATAGTTGTGATTGATTTTTCTTTGCCGCTAATTTCAATTCAATATACGTATTCTCTTCTTCTGGCGTAAGCGGCTTTTGAATATAGGAACTTTTATAGAAATTTTTCACTGATTCCAAGTCTCCTGTTATGGAAAAAACAATTAAAAATCCCGTAACTAATATGAGCGTAATGGAAACGAGAATAACAGCAATGTAAGAGAATAAAAATCTTGTTTTAATAGACATATGTTACATCCTCACTTTAACAAACCATATTATTCATAAGCATAAAAATATATGTTCAAATACTCAAGCGATTTTATAGTAATTTTAGCGTCAGTTTATAAAAATTTAATGTTCTTATTTTACAGTTGAAATGAGGAGGTTGAAATTCCATGTTCAAAAAAACAGTAAGCATGATCTGTTGCGTAATTTTTTTGCGAGGATGCTCGCAAGAACAAGAAGTTAAAAAGGAGATGAAAAACATGGAGACAGCACTACTAACAGCTACCGAGAAACAAGAAACAACTACTGTTATCTCATTACTCAAAAAAGGGGCTGACATAAATATAACGGACAGTAAAGGACGTACCCCTCTTATGATTGCTACATACAAAAATGATGTAAAAACCGCAAAAGCGCTTATTGAAGCAGGTGCTGATGTAAATATTCCAGACAACGATGGTGTTACCCCGCTAGAGCATGCGCGCGCTCATAACTTTGAAGAGATAGAGAAAATTTTGTTAGAGTGACGTAAGTAAAAAAGCTAATTTTTGCCTTCCTCCCCCGCCCTATGCTACATTTAACCCGTTACTTCAATATTAATAAGGTGGGAATATACATGAACAAACCTAAAATTGGGATGATTGGACTTGGAAGTATTGCGCAAAAAGCCTACCTTCCAACACTTACAAAAGAAACAGATTGGAATTTTGTAGGGGCGTTTACACCTAATGCTGAGAAAAGAAAACAAGTTTGCCAGCAATACCGCATGCAAGACTTTCATTCTATCGAAACGTTAGCTTCAGAATGCGATGCAATCTTCGTTCATAGTTCAACTGCTACACATTATGAAATCGTTTCTGAACTTCTGAAAAAAGGAATCGACGTTTACGTTGATAAGCCGCTAGCAGCTACAGTAGAACAAGCTGAGAACCTAGTCGAGTTGAGCGAAAAGTATAATCGAAAGTTAATGGTCGGATTTAATCGCCGCTTCGTTCCTATGTATGTTGCTGCAAAAGAACAAGCTCATAATATTTCATGGATTCGAATTGAAAAGCATCGTACAAATAAAGTCGGGCCATATACGTACGACTTTACTATGTTAGATGATTACTTACATATCGTAGATACTGCTCGCTGGTTAGCTAATGATGACCTTAACGTCGTTCATAATATGATGCAAATGAATGAAAAGAATGAACTTCTGTACGGACATCATACATATACAACGCCAAGTGGGCTGTTACTTTCTACCGCAATGCATCGCCATGCCGGTACAAATTTAGAACAAATTGAACTTGTAACGACAGGGAAAATCATTCGCGTAAAAAATATGAACACATTTGAAGTTGAGCAGGAAAATGCAGTTTCTCAGATTGGTTCACCATCATGGGATACAACGTTAAAACAACGTGGTTTTGAAGATGTTGTTCATCATTTTATTGAATGTGTACACGGAGATACAAAGCCTGTTGTAGATGGATTAGAAGGACTAAAAACACAGCAACTGTTGCAATCTCTACTGGAGAATGTAAACAAAAATTAAAACGGATACATTTTTCAGAATTTACTTTCATTCCCATTTCCCCTTTATTTCTATCGCAAATTTCTATAGAATATGTTGATAGGAATTATAAATTTCATATTGAATCGTGGAAAGGGTGGGATTAACACATGTGGAACGAGTTTAAAAAATTCGCATTCAAAGGGAATGTAATCGATTTAGCTGTCGGGGTTGTAATCGGTGCTGCATTCGGTAAAATCGTTAGTTCTTTAGTAAAAGATATTATCACACCATTACTTGGTATGGTATTAGGTGGCGTTGACTTTACAGATTTAAAAATTACATTCGGTAAATCATCTATTATGTATGGTAACTTCATCCAAACTATTTTTGATTTCTTAATTATTGCAGCGGCTATCTTTATGTTCATTAAAGTATTCAACAAACTAACATCTAAAAGAGAAGAAGAAAAAGAAGAAGAACTTCCAGAACCAACAAAAGAAGAAGAACTTCTTGGCGAAATTCGCGATTTATTAAAACAACAAAATTCTTCTAAAGATAGAGCATAATTGAACGGATAAAAAGGCATGTCCCTCGGGGACATGCCTTTTCTATATGCTATAACGTTTCCGAATTCATATGAATAAATAAAATAATACCTGCAACCATAAGTACCATAATACTACCTGCAAATAGTGTAATACCCATGAACATTAAACTTGTGCTCATATCCATTGATACACTTTCAATAAAAATAGAAATTACATACGTGATAAGGGCAATTCCTGCAAGAATACTTCCTGGAACTAATCGCTTTAAGCCATTTTGTTTTAACGTCATATATGCAAAAATAGCAGTCATACAAAGCGTAATTATCCAAAGAACGATCATCTCTTTTCCCCCCTCACAAGCCTTTTCTTTCTATTATACATGACATTGCCCTATAATAGTTAAATTTGCACTTATGTGACATATAACAAGGAATCATACAATCTATAGAGAAGTCTTCCAAATAAGCTATATACTCGGGAGGGTTTCAATTGGAGGATGATATTGTAGGATACTTTAAACAAGTAGAGCGATTCGATTATATTACAATCGACTTAGACAAAAAGTTTTTTTATATCGAAGTTGTACAACTAGAAACAAATATAACTTTGCTAAAAGTATCACTTAACTTAGACAAGGATGAAACCATTATTGCTGGCAATGTGAAACAATACGATCCTTCTAGGTTAGAGCATTTAATACAAAATTTTACGCTCACTGCACAAACATGCCTTGAACATAATTTACGAAGTCCTGAAGAACTTTTTGCATTTTGGAAAGGAAATTGACCGCCAGAAAAATGGATATTTTTCATATAAATTGATATAATTACCATATATAAATATTCTTTATAAGGGAGTGTTTCATAATGATTTGGATTTCACTAATCGTATTAGCCTATTTCCTCATTCTCGTCCCAATACAATATAACTATATTAAGATGCTCAAGACAAAACAGAAAAAAATGAACATGTCACAAAACGAACTATATGACAACATGTCTTATGAAGAATCCCAAATACACTATCACTATCAAAGTAACGTATTTACAATACCTGCTTCGCTTGTCGCAAGTATTATTTATAGAGTGAAACATGCAGCATAATATGTATGCTGTAAAATTATTGTTTGAATCTGTTCATTCTGGTGAGCCTAATCCTACAAAAATGGATGAGCATTATGAAGGAAATCACGATACACTTTTTGAAGAAAGTATTATTCTTGTTAAAGCAAACAGTTTAGAAGAAGCACACAATCTAGGTGAAAAAATCGCTATGCAATCTGAGGATACGTACGATAACATGTATGATGAGCAAGTGAAATGGACATTTCGAAAAGTGTTGCATGTGTTTGAATTAGACGATACACCATTTGAAACTGGAAAAGAATTATACGCAAGATTTTTACACGTTAAGAAAAATGAAACGGTAGATACAGTCGTACAAAAATACTATCCCGAATACGAATAAAAGCTCACAGCGAATGCTGTGAGCTTTTTTATACTTACTTCGTTGAATCTCTAAATTGGATACGGTGAGGTAAGATAACAGTGTGATCTTCCACTTTTTCTTTGTTCATATACTTTGTTAATAAACGCATTGCTACTGCACCGATATCATACATTGGTTGTACAACTGTTGAAAGTTGTGGACGAACCATTAATGCAAGGCGTGTATTATCGAAACCAAGTACTTCTACATCAGTTGGTACGTTCAATCCAGCGTCTTGTGCTGCATGGATTACACCTAGTGCCATTTCGTCAGAAGATACGAAGATTGCTGTTGGCTTTTCATCACTGCTCCAAAGTTTTTCGAATGCTTCGATACCTGAATCATATGTGTAATCTCCATCGATTATAAGATTTTCATCATATGAAATACCTGCTTCTTCTAAAGCCTTTTTATAACCTTGTAACTTCTTCGCGCTTCCCGCTTTATCAATGAAAGGACCAGAGACGAAACCGATACGCTTATGTCCTTGCTCAATAAAGTGCTTCATTGCGTCGTAAGCTGCTTGTGTATAATCAATATTTACTGATGGCGTTTCATTTTGCTCATCAAATGACGCTGCTAATACGATTGGTACTGGAGACTTTTTGAATTCTTCAATATGAATATCTGTAATATCTTCACCCATGAAAACAATTCCGTCCACTTGTTTTCCAAGCATCGTATTTAATAAATGGAACTCTTTCTCTTTGTTTTGGTCAGAGTTACTTAAAATGATGTTATATTTGTACATTGTTGCAATATCTTCAATTCCACGAGCAAGTTCTGCATAAAATGTATTTGAGATATCAGGAATAATAACACCTACTGTAGTTGTCTTCTTACTTGCTAGTCCACGTGCTACCGCATTCGGGCGGTATCCTAAACGATCAATTGCTTCTAATACTTTCTTTCTTGTTGTAGGCTTTACATTTGGGTTACCGTTCACAACGCGTGATACGGTAGCCATTGAAACGTTCGCTTCGCGCGCTACATCATAGATTGTTACGTTCATCTCATCGCACACTCCTTCTATTTTTGTTATCTATTTTTATGTATCGGTTACTTGAATGAAAAAAAGACATCAACTCTATTTGCAGATGCCACCAATCGTCCCGAGTTCTTCCTTTTACTAATGATACGATAAAAACGCAGGCTCATACAATATTTTCCCGCAAAAGTTTCGAAAAAATTCGCTTCTTTTCTCGTATTTTCGTATTTTTTATGAAAAAAAGGGTAATTTTTGTAAAAATATAGATATTCCATACGTAGAAACCTTATTTTAAGCAGTACGATAGTAAATGAAATTTATATCGGCGATTTTTCAAATATATCGACCGCAACTCGAAATATATCAGCGATTTTCCAAATATATCGATTACAACTCAAATTATATCAGCGATTTTTTAAATATATCGACTTACCGACAGAAACCGACAATGATATTCATTTGTTGCACTGAATCTGGAGGTGCGCGGCGCCCTGTAGAATGCGTTATATCAAGAACGACAGGGGTAAATATATTTCTTCCTTTAAAATTGGTACAGCGGAAATATGACGTGCTCTTTCCCATCGTACATTTTCACTTACAATAAAAAAAGACAGTTTAAACACTGTCTTTTTTTATAAGAAGGAAACGAATGGTTTATCGCCGTTTTTCTCTTTTATAATAATTGCCTCGATTTTACTCTCAGACTTTATCTGCAATTGTACTTTTGCATCTTTAGGTAACTGTTCTAACATACTTTGAGCAGCCAGTTGAGTAAGAGCCATTAATTCTGTTTTACCATTATATTTAATAACAATATTCATATCCAATGTATCCATTTGATCTTTCTTATAAGAAACTTTAGCATTTACTGGGATAAAATCTCCAGGAGAAAAATCTTTCATTGCCTTAGCAAAGTCACCTATTTTTTTATTATCTTCTCCATGTGCTTGTGTAAATTCATCAGAAGGATATGAATACGCTCTTTCTTCAATCGTATTCCAATTTCCAAGGTTCGTATCATTCTTTTGAACGGTAGCACTAGCAATATACGTACCATTTTTTAAAGAACTTGTACTTTCTTGCTTAAAGATAGCAAACGTAATTGGGGATTTATTATACTTGTCATTTTTATGAATAGCTTCAATAAGTTGCTTGGCAACTTCAGTCCCCTTAGACATTGCTTCTTCATTGGATACACTTGAAGACATAGCTAACCCAATTACAACGCCAGATAAACTTAATTCATTTGAATTCTGTTTCCCGAAATAGTCTTGTTCTATAATATTTGTCAAAACGGGCGCTTCTACTTTTGCAACTAGCTCATCAATTAACTTCTCTGGAATATACTGATTTAATTGAAGCACATGATTTTCTGTATCAAATTGCTCTTTTGCAATATTCATTAAACCATTTTCATACTCTGCTAAATCTAATTTAGAATTTGTTTTTACATTAGCTGTATTTATAACCTTTTGTTCTTTTAAAGGAATTACAGTTCTATAATAATCTTTAGAAACAGCAGTTCTCGGAATCATACTTTTTTCTTTCGTATCTTTCTGTATAACTTCATCCTTCTTACTAATCGTATCATTACTACAAGCTCCTAGTAATAAACTTACGACTGCGAAGGATAATGCCATTTTCTTCATTACTTAAAACCTACTTTCAACAATCTAGTTATTTAGTTTGAACTATTAACAGTTTACCATTAAATATATTTCAACAAAAACAAAAAAAAGAAGCAAGCACCTTTCGCTTGCTTCTTTTTACTTAATATTCTCTTCTAAAGCATCTTTTTTAATGTTCCAATGAGACGTATTCCATACTACCATCCCATCTTTTATGTATAACACTTGCGGAGATTCATGTTTAATGCTGTATTGTTCTGCAACACGGTTTGAAACATCTCTCGCATCTTGTACGTATAAGTAATACGCTGGTACCGCTCTTTCTTCACTACAATAAGCTTGAAATTCTGTATAGGCACCATGACTAATCGGGCATGTCGTACTATGTTTAAAAAGAACATACGGCTCGTTTTTTTCTACTAATACTTCCAGCTCTTCAATTGTTTCAACTTTTGTCATATTCATCACGATTCACCTCTCATACGAAGTCTAGAGCGCTTCTCTTTCTTTTCAGCTTTTTTCTCAAGTCTTTCTAATTTACGTTCTTCCTTTTCAACCTTTTTCTCTTGTCTTGTCGCACGATAATGATTGTATACTTCAATTGCTGCGCTGCTCCACTGTACAACTTGCGCTACTTTATCTGCATTGTTTTCAATTTCGTCTGTAACAGACTCTGATACATTACGAAGTTTCGTATTTAAAGAATGGATTGTCGTTCCAATTCCATCTACACCCGATACTACCTTATTTAATGATTGTGACTTCTGTTGAATGTCATCAGCTAACGCATTTGTTTTATGTAATAATTGCTCCGTCTCTACGCTAATCCCTTGCATTTGCTTTTCTAAACCTTCTAACGTGCTCGCAACGTTTTCTAACGTCTTTTGAACCGATAACAACGTTCTGCATACATACACTACTAATACAGCGAAAGCAACCGCGATAATAGCCGCACTTACATATAAAAGAACTTGCATTTCATCACTTCCTTTATCTTTTTCATACTTTCTCCTATTATACAATCATTTTCCGTTTCGTTCTAATCCTTATCTTTTCATTAGAATTTTCATACTTATTCGTTAACTTTAACATAAATGATTCAACAAATTCCACTAAGTAGGTTACAATAGGAGAGGATACATAATTAGTAGGGAGGCTTTACATATGAAAGATCCACGCATTGAAAAGTTAGCATACAATTTAATTAACTACTCTATTCGCTTACAAAAAGGCGAAAAAGTATTAATTGAAAACTTTGGCTTACAAAAAGAACTTGTAACTGCACTTGTAAAAGAAGCATATGCAGCTGGTGGTTTCCCATTCGTTTCTTTAAAAGATCATCAAGTAGATCGCTCTTTATTAATGGGTGCTACTGAAGAACATTTTGAACAAATCGCTGCATATGAAGCAAGCGTAATGAAAGATATGGACGCTTATATCGGTCTTCGCTCTGGCGATAACATTAACGAACAAGCTGACGTACCAAGTGAAAGAATGCAAATTCACGGTCAAACAGTTGGTAAAAAAGTTCATAGAGACATCCGCGTTCCGAAAACGCGCTGGGTTGTTCTTCGCTACCCAAATGCTTCTATGGCACAGCTTGCTAAAATGAGCACAGAAGCTTTTGAAGACTTCTACTTCGAAGTTTGTAACTTAGACTACGGTAAAATGGATAAGGCAATGGATAGCCTTGTTACATTAATGAATAAAACAGACAAAGTTCGTTTAACTGGCCCTGGAACTGACTTAACATTCTCTATTAAAGACATTCCAGCTATTAAATGCTCAGGTCATTTAAATATTCCAGACGGTGAAGTATATTCTGCACCAGTTCGCGATTCTGTTAACGGTACAGTTTCTTACAACACACCATCGCCTTACAACGGTTATACATTTGAAAATGTACAACTTAAGTTTGAGAACGGTCAAATCATTGAAGCAACTGCAAACGATACAGAGCGCATTAACAAAATCTTCGATACAGACGAAGGCGCACGCTTCGTTGGTGAGTTCGCAATCGGCGTAAACCCATACATCTTACATCCAATGGGAGACATCCTATTCGATGAAAAAATCGATGGCAGCTTCCACTTCACTCCTGGACAAGCTTACGACGATGCATGGAACGGCAACAACTCGAACATTCACTGGGATTTAGTATGCATCCAGCGCCCTGAATACGGCGGCGGCGAAATTTACTTTGACGACGTACTAATCCGTAAAGACGGACGCTTCGTTGTACCTGAATTAGAAGCTTTAAACCCAGAGAACTTAAAATAATATAAAGAAACGCTCGGAATTTCCTCCGAGCGTTTTTCTATTAATACTTTAATAAATCTTTCGCCACATCTTCTGGCACTTTAAAACTCATTTTCTTATTTTTCATTTCAACTTCAACATACGGGACATCTTTATATACTGTCATCGTACCTATTTCATGTAACTTCTTTTTATCTTTACTTGACTCCGATAATTTTGTTGTATCTTCTTGATACATTTTAAATGTTTTCCCTTGCGGAGTATCTAAAGGCGCCGACTGCATTTCCCATTTATCCATTTTCATGACTTCAAACAGCTTTTCAATTTCTTTCTTATCGGTAATTACTTTCTTCTCACTTGAATCAGTCAGTGATTCAATTTCAACCTTTTGTGCCTTATCAAAGTTCATATCAGCTTTATCCTTCTTCGCACTACACCCTATTACAAGAAAGGATGCTGTTAGCAGAAATATAAACAACATACAGGTTTTCTTCATTTCTAATCCTCCTGTACTACATAGAGCTACTTTTCTCACTTTTTCTTTGCTGAAAATGAAAATAATATAAAAGCACCACTGCAATAGTACCTATTAATATCGGTACATATAAGGGCAGCTCCCATTTCATATATACTCTAGTACAACCAACAAGCACAAACAAAATTTCCAAACAAAACAAAGGTTTTACATATTTCATTTCTTACCTGCCATTTGTATTTTTACATGTGGATTCTCTTTCTCAATAAGCGCTAAAAATTCATTCATATGTTGCGGCATCGCAACCATATGTACTTTATACGCATTCGTCGTAATTTCAAGATTTTTCCCAACTTGGCGAATGATTCTTATCTCTTTCAATACGATATCATCATTTAAAATACCGTACTTTAATACACCATTTTCTACTTTATGCTGTTTAATAAATACTTCCCAAACGAGTGGTACATTTACAAGGAAGCATAAACCCATCCCAATTAACGCTGACATCCACTGCTCTTTATTTGTGAAAATCATGACAAATGGATATACAAACATAAAAGCTAACGTGAGACAAACGAAAATGACTACCGATTTACTTCTTTGAATCGGAATGTTCATACACGCACCCCCTCACCTAAATTATACCACTTTTTCCATTTTAGTTCATAAAAAAAGGCCATTTCGGAATGACCTTCTTAAACAATATATCTATAAAATTTCTTATCCACCTGCAACACTGGAAAACTTTTTGGCAACTCGTCTATACTCACACTTGTGAAATTATTCTTTTCATAAAAACGATGCGCTGCTAAAAATTTCACTGTCGTTCCTAAGTAAATATCTTTCAGCTCTTTATTCTCAGCCCACGAAATTGCTGTTTGGAGCAACTTATATGATGCGCCCCACTCTTTTCCGCGAAACTCTTTTTTTACGAACATTTTTCTTAGCGCTACTTGCTGATTCTCAATATCTAATAACGCCACTGTTCCAACTACTTTATCATCATAAGTTGCAACCCAAAAGTTTCCATAATCCCTTTGATAGAACGTTTCTATTTCAAGTAAGTCTGGCTGTTCTTCTTTCGTAATGGGAACATTGTACTCTTTTTGCTGAATATGAACGATAAGATCTACTACTTCATCTTGAAACGTACTTTCATACGGAATAATGCGTATCTTCTCGTTCATCGGATTTCCTTCCATTCTGAAGCTAGTAAACTATATACAGCGATATCGTGAAAATGATCGTATAGCCATTCATCATCTCTTAAAATACCATCTAACTTAAAACCTAAACGCTCTGGAATAGCGCGGCTTTTCACATTTTCAACACCGCATCTAATTTCCATTTTATTTAATTTTAAATTCTCAAATGCATAGTGAAGTACAGCCTTTACGCTACGCGTCATAATGCCTTTCCCGCCACCATCTTCTGCAAGATAATATCCGAGACTTGCCGCTTTCTTCCCCCAACTTACCGGGTGAATGCCTACCATCCCAACGAGCCTTCCTTTATAACGTATACCACTTTCAAAACCGTCTCCCTCTGCAAACTTCTTTAACCACATCGGACAAATCTCATCATACGCACCAGCAGATTTTACCCCATCTACCCAAGGAAGCCATCTTCGTAAATGATTACGGTTTTGGTCTATTAATTGATATAGGTCCTCTTTATGATGCTTCTCTAATAACTGTAATTCGATTTCATCGTCTACTCGAAGTGTGAACATGTTTTTTAGCTCCTTTTAGTTTTCTTATTATTCTAACACTTACAGGTGTAAATTGTTAAATATTCACACTTTTTTTCGGTTTTATTTGTATAAAACCAGAAGAATACACTACACCTGTAACAACTAATATCATTCCTACAGATTGTGCGGGCGTTATATTTACTCCTTCAATAAAAGAAATAATCATTGTAACAACAGGTACTAGATTAAAAAATAAGGATGTTCTTGCTGCTCCAAGTTGAGCGATTCCATTATTCCACCATAAGTAACCGAGCACGCTCATTCCAATTGCCATAAAAAGAATCGCTCCCCAAGCTAACAAAGGAATTTCCAAAACTGGTACTATATTTTTTTGAGTGGAAGATATGATAATAAAGGCAATGGCACCAATAGTCATTGTGTATGTCGTCGTTTGTATTGGGCTACTAGTTTTAATAAGCTTTCTGCCTAGTACACCGTATAACGCCCAGCAAATATTCCCTAATAAAATATAAAAATCTCCTTTTGAAAATGATAAGTTTTGTAGTATCGTAAACGAACCTTGTGTCAGTACAAAAACAACACCAAGTAATGCAAGTAACATCCCAATACCTTGGCGTTTTATAATTTTTTCTCGTAAAATAAAACTTGCTAACAGCGTCGTAACGAGCGGATTCGTCGCCATAATCAGTGCACCATTCATAGCTTCTGTATGTTTCATACCTAAAAAGAAAAAGAAGTTAAAACCAAATACACCAACAATACCTAACAAAAAGTAATAAGCCTTATTCTCCCTCCATACCTCTACCTCAAAATCTTTTCGTATTTTTAACAAACATAACATCACGAATGCTGCAATTCCAAAGCGCCATGCTGCTATATGAATTGCTTCGAAATACTGCACAGCATATTTCGAAGCATTAAATGTCCCACCAGTGCAAATCGCAAATCCAAGTAGCTGAGCATATACTTTATTTTTCATTGTCAGCCTCCGAATTTTCTCCTTCTAGAAAACCGTAATAAATTTCTAGCTTCTCCTCCGTTAGCTGAACAACTTTTTGCAATTGTTCCTGCTGTTCTTTTAATCGCTCCAAGTGAGTTGTTAAAATTGAAATTCTCTTTTTTACTTTCGCTGGCACTTCCTCTTTCCTCTGCCTAATTTCCTCTATAATACATCCATCACTTGCAAACTCAGCCATCTCTTCTAATGACATTCCAGTTTGTTTTAAAGAATATAAAAATTTTAATAGGCGTACATCACCTTCTGTATATTGGCGAATCCCGCTATTTCGCGTTGGTGGTGGTAATAATCCTAATTTCTCATAGTAACGCAAAGTATGAATGCCCATCCCAGTTAATTCTGCTACTTCACCGATTTTATACATGTTCTCTCCCCCTTGTTTTTATATTTTCATCTTACAACCTAGAGTTAGCTCTAGGTCAATACACAAATAAAAAATAACTATATACGATTGATATCTAGATATGAATCATATATAGTTAAAGTATGGAAAAAAATGATAATTTTATAATTCAATTACGTAAAGGTGTTTTTGATCTCGCTATTTTGTCTTTAATAAGTAAACAACCTATGTACGGATACGAAATTACAAGTGCATTACAAGATATCCCTGTGTTTCATATCCCAAACGGTTCGATTTACCCCATATTAAATCGAATCACGAAAAACAATTGGGCTGTTTCCTATTGGGAAGAGTCCGGTGATGGTCCAAAAAGAAAATACTATCGCATGACAGACGAAGGGAGAGAAATTTTAAATAGTCGCTTACATGATTATGATGCAGTGTATCATGCTCTAATGTTACTAGCTAAAGGAGAGGATAAAAAATGAACAAGGAACAATTCTTTTCAAATGAACTCATTACTTCTTTCTTACACGATCTTCATAAAGGTTTAATGAACTTACCTGCGTCAGCAAGAGAACAACATGTGCTAGAGATCAAATCGGATTTATATGAAAATGCATTATGTAAAGAAAGCGAAGGGGTACCATTAGAAATCATTCCTTCACAAGTAATTGAAGAATTTCTTCCTCCAAAAGAATTAGCACAGGAAATTGCAGTAGAATATACAGATGTTATTCAAGATGCACAGCAATCTACAAATACATTTATTAAATATTATTCCGGCCTATCTATCGGTCCACTCGGCGCTTTATCAGTGCCTATTGTACTTGGTTTTATAAATTTTTCTGCTAATTTACCATTTTTACTAGCCTTTATTGCAAGCAACATTTGGTTTATCTTTAGAGAAAACCATTGGAATATAGATTTATTAAAATACTTTAAAACAATTATTTTCATCAGTTCAAGACTGCTAATTGCTCTCCCATTCAGCTTTTTCGCGATTCGAATTATGATAACAAAACAATTCGACATGTTTTCATTCTATTATTTAATCGGATATGTACTTTTTAGTTCAATTTATATCATTTTGTTAAAACAACTATACAAAAAAAATAAACAATACCAACATATCAACGCTTTTTAAAATATATCGAGCACAACAAAAAAGACGCATAGCCACCGCTATGCGTCTTTTCTATTACTTCTCTGCAACTTGAACTTCTTTTACGTAAGCTGCTTCGAATTTTTGGATGTCGCCTGCGCCCATGAAAATTAGAACGCCGTTTTTATGTTTCTTTAATACATCCGTTGTTGTATCTGTAATTAGTTCTGCACCATCAATACGCTTTTGCAGATCTTCAATTGTTAATTCACCTTTATTTTCGCGTGCTGATCCGAAAATATCACATAAGTATACTTGGTCAGCTTTACTTAAGCTTTCAGCGAACTCATCTAAGAACTTTTCTGTACGTGAGAATGTATGTGGCTGGAATACAGCGACAACTTCACGCTCTGGATGCTTTTGACGAGCTGCTTCAATCGTTGCATTAATTTCTGTCGGATGGTGTGCGTAGTCATCGATAATAACTTGCTCTCCCATTGGCTTTTCATTAAAGCGACGTTTTACGCCTTCAAAAGTTGTTAGCTGATGCTTAACTGCTTCTACATCAACGTTTTCATAATGGCAAAGCGCGATTACTGCTAATGCATTTAATACGCTGTGGTTGCCGTATCCTGTAATTTTGAACGTGTCATAGTACGTATTACGAACGAATACATCGAAAATAGTACCATCTGTTCTCTTTTGAATGTTACGTGCTTGGAAATCATTATCTTCTCCAAATCCATAGAAAATAACAGGTACTTTCGCTTGAATTTTTTGAAGTTCTTCATCATCTCCACATGCAATAATGCCCTTTTTCACTTGCAATGCCATCTCTTGGAATGCATTGAATACATCATTGATATCTGAGAAATAATCTGGATGATCAAAATCAATATTTGTCATAATCGCATAGTCTGGATTGTAAGACAAGAAATGACGACGATACTCACAAGCTTCAAATACAAAATACTTACTATTTTCTACCCCATGCCCTGTTCCATCTCCAATAAGGTAAGATGTAGGGTGTGCACCTTGCATTACATGGGCTAACAAACCAGTTGTTGATGTTTTTCCATGCGCACCAGTTACAGCAACACTTGTGTATTGGTTCATAAGGTCACCTAAGAAGTGATGGTAACGATGTACTGGGATGTTTAATTCTTTTGCTGCTACGATTTCTTCATGCGTATCAGGAAATGCATTTCCTGCAATAATCACTTGTCCTTCTTTTACATTATTTTTATCAAAAGGAAGGATCGAGATATTACGCTTTTCCAACGCTGTTTGTGTAAAGAAACGCTTTTCATAATCAGACCCTTGAACAGTATGCTTCATGTCATGAAGAATTTGAGCTAATGAACTCATTCCTGTTCCTTTAATTCCTACAAAATGGTAAACTGTCATCTTAAAGAACCTCCAACATTTCGAACTAATACAACGGCCTATCTATAAGACAGTATATGAATCTTTTCTTATTTTGGTAATCATCATACATTTTTGATGTAGTGAAGTTATTCTTCCCTTCACTTATCAGGATAAACTCGTACGTACTTCTTTTTTATGTCCATAACAAATCCATTATAGCAAAAAAGAAGCCGCTATACTATGATAACAGAAAAACTGATAGGGTCAATCACCTATCAGTTTTTCTCTCTTTTACATATCTTCTCTTTTTTCTAATTGAACACGCTCTAAACGTGGGTTTGGACGATATTTACGACCAGCTTTCGCTTCTGGTTTTCCATTTAATTCTACGTTATCACCAGTAAAGCCAATATTCATTTTTAATAAGCTACTTCCTACTCCGTATATATCAACAGGTACGTTTTGAGCTTCAAATTCACGAATACGCTTCTCATCAAATCCACCAGTTACAACGATGTCTACATGCTGGAATCCTTCTTCATCAAGTGCTTTACGAAGTGCGAATACAAGCGATGGGTTTACACCACGTGGATCGAATGTTCCAAGTACTTCTGGGTGGCGAATGAAGTATTGATCAATCATCGTACGCGACGTATCTACACGTACACCTTTTAATGTTGATCCAAATTCACGCGCTACGCGAAGTGCATCTGTAATGACATCATTATTGTAATCAATTAATACAACTAATTCATCTTCTGGGAATTTCTTATGATATGCTTTTGCCGCTTCCACAACATCACCATTAAACATTTGAATTAATGCGTGAGGCATTGTCCCCATACCACTTCTGCCCCACCATTCATTCATCGCATGCGTCGCTTGTGCGCTCATACCTCCGATGTATGCTGCATAACCGTCACCAGCTTGTTGTGTATAATGATCATCACGGTCTCCCATGAAAATAACTGGTTTTTCTTTATCTACGCTACGCGCAGCTTGGACAACGTTATAAACGTTTGTCGCAACTGATGTACGACGAGCTAAAATCCCATCAATGACACCTTCTAAAAATCCGAAATTTTCATAAGGACCATGAATTGTTAACACTGTTTCAAACGGACTAATATTATCGCCATCTTTTAAAGAGTTAATTTCAAGTTCCTCAGGATTTTTAGCGAATGTTTGTAGCAACGCAATCACTTCATCTGTTCCGCAAAGAACTGCATTTTCCTTTTGGAAAAATTGCATCGTTACAACACTTTTCGGGCGAAATTCTTCAATAATTTCTCTAGTCTTTAAAAAGTAAACGGCAGAGAACCAACCTTCTCCAACACGTTCGTCAAATTTAAATGTTCTATTTGTTAGTCTATTTATTTCACCTTTTAATTTTAATTCAATTTCTTTCATGTCGCTTTACTCCCTACTTTACTATCCAACATTTTCTCTTAGTATACAGCAAAACCGTTTACTATACATTTGTTTCCTGCATAGCAGCGAATTCATCCTCAGAAATAAGGACATCTCTCGGTTTCGTTCCTCTTCCTTCAGAAATAATCCCTTGCGATTCCATCTCTTCAATGAGACGTGCCGCGCGATTATAACCGATACGGAATTTTCGCTGTACAGAAGATGTGGACGCTCCCCCTTGTTCTACAACAAATTGACATGCTTCAAAGAACAATTCGTCTTCCGACTCAGCCTGTTCTGTTTTCGCTAATAAATCCTCTTGCTTAAATAAGTAATTCGGTTTCATTTGCTTTTTCACATGATCAACTGTCTTTTCAATCTCATCATCCGATACATATACACCTTGTACACGAACAGGCTTAGATGTACCGTTCCCTAAGAATAACATATCACCACGGCCAAGTAATTTCTCCGCGCCACCAATATCGATAATCGTACGCGAATCAACTTGAGATGATACAGTAAACGCAATACGCGTTGGAATGTTTGACTTAATTAGACCGGTAATAACATCTACAGACGGACGCTGTGTCGCTACTAATAAATGAATACCACAAGCACGTGCTTTTTGCGCAATACGACAAATCGCTTCCTCAACATCACCAGGTGCTACCATCATTAAGTCGGCTAACTCGTCAATGACAATAACGATATAAGGCAATGTCTCTCCTGGAATTTCTCGCCCACTTACAATCGTATTGTAACGAGTTAAATCACGAGCCCCTGCATGCGCAAACAATTCATAACGGCGCTCCATTTCTTCAACTGCCCACTTTAATGCAGCTGTCGCTGCTTTTACATCCGTAATAACAGGTGCTACAAGATGCGGAACAGAATTGTATGGTGCAAGCTCCACCATCTTCGGATCGATTAACATTAACTTCACTTCATGCGGTTTCGCTTTATATAAAATGCTCGTTAAAATTGCGTTAATACACACACTTTTACCAGAACCCGTTGCACCCGCAATAAGTCCATGTGGCATTTTTCGAATATCCGTTACAATTGGATCACCTGAAATATCAAGTCCTAGCGCAACTGTAAGCGGTGATTCGCTCTTTGTAAACACAGGACTTCTTAAAATTTCACGAAGAAATACTGGCTTACTTTCTTTATTTGGAACCTCGATTCCAATCGCACTCTTCCCTGGAATCGGTGCTTCAATACGAATATCTTTCGCTGCTAAGCTTAACTTAATATCATCACTTAAGTTTGTAATTTTATTTACTTTCAC
This sequence comes from Bacillus sp. BML-BC051, assembly GCF_019656175.1. NCBI lineage: Bacteria > Bacillati > Bacillota > Bacilli > Caryophanales > Bacillaceae > Bacillus > Bacillus sp. BML-BC051. The sequence continues at coordinate 39,311 of NZ_BPLI01000012.1, read as the reverse complement.
ACCTGGGTCTGGCTGTACTTCAAAACGAGTTACTGCCGGACCTTGCGATACATTAATAACATGTGCGCCAACATGGAAATTATTAAACGTTGTATCTAATAATTCTTTCTGTTCATCCAACCATTGCGTATTATCTAACGCTGCTTGCTGCGGAATCGATAGCAATGTTAATGGTGGAATTGCATATGTCGGTGGTGTTTGCAATACATTTCGCATATCGTTCTCTCTTTGATTTACAACATATGCTTTCTCTTGTACTTCCGTACTTGAAATTGGCTTTTGTACTTGCTCTACCACTACTTGTTGCACTGGCTTTTCTTCCACTTGTGATTCTACCACTACTTGCTGCACTGGTTTCTCTTCCACTTGTGGTTCCACTACCTCTTGTTGCACTGGTTTTTCTTCCACTCTTGATTCTACCACCACTTGCTGCATTGGTTTCTCTTCCACTTGTGGTTCTACTACCACTTGCTGCATTGGTTTTTCTTCCACTCGTGATTCTGCCACCACTTGCTGCATTGGTTTCTCTTCCACTTGTGGTTCTACTACTACTTGCTGCATTGGTTTTTCTTCTACTTGTGATTCTACCACTACTTGCTGCATTGGCTTTTCTTCCACTTGTGGTTCCACTACCACTTGCTGCACTGGTTTTTCTTCTACTTGTGGTTCCACTACCACTTGCTGCACTGGTTTTTCTTCTACTTGTGGTTCCACTACCACTTGCTGCACTGGTTTTTCTTCTACTTGTGGTTCCACTACCACTTGCTGCACTGGTTTTTCTTCTACTTGTTGTACAGGCTTATTCTCTACTCGTTCACTCATAGAAGATTGCATTGCATTTGCTCTAGCCGCATGTCTTTCCATTAATCGCGTTCTGTCTTGTTTCAACATAACAACATTAAATGGTACGTGACGCTTCTTCTCACGTTTTGGTTCTTCTTTTTGGACAACTGGTTGTTCTTCTGCGACCGGTGCTTCTTCTACAACTTGTTGTTCTTCTGCAATCGGTGCTTCTTCTACAACTTGTTGTTCTTCTGCAATCGGTACTTCTTCTAAGCTTTGAACATCTTTCTGCGTTTGTTCATCAGCCTCAGCAACGTGTATGAATCCATTCTTTTGTTCAATTGCTTCATCTAACAATATTTCTTGCTGCGTTTCCTCAAGTGCTACAGGTTCCGCTTCTTCTTGCTCTTCTGCTTCTGTAATTACTTCCAATTCTTCTAAATCTTCCGTTTCTGCAATTACTTCTACTTCTTCTTGCGCTTCTGCTTCTTCTTGCTCTTCTGTTTCCGCAATTACTTCTACTTCTTCTAAATCTTCTGTTTCTGCAATTACTTCTACTTCTTCTTGCGCTTCTGCTTCTTCTTGCTCTTCTGTTTCCGTAATTACTTCTACTTCTTCTAAATCTTCTGTTTCTGCAATTACTTCTACTTCTTCTTGCGCTTCTGCTTCTTCTTGCTCTTCCGCTTCTTCTTGCTCTTCTGTTTCCGCAATTACTTCTACTTCTTCTAAATCTTCTGTTTCTGCAATTACTTCTACTTCTTCTTGCTCTTCTGCTTCTTCTTGCTCTTCTGTTTCCGCAATTACTTCTACTTCTTCTAAATCTTCTGTTTCTGCAATTACTTCTACTTCTACTTCTTCTTGCTCTTCCGCTTCTGCAACTACTTCCACTTCTTCTGGCGCTTCTGCTTCTGCAATTACTTCCACTTCTTCTGGTATTTCCACAATGATTGTTTCTTCAAGTTTCTCTTCTGCTTTAACAATCACTGATTCTTCTGGAGCTTGCTTTTCTACTTCAATAGTAGGTTGTTCTATTTCTGTATTACGTTTAGTTTCTTCTAATAATATTGTATCCTCGTGCTCTACTTTAGAATCTACTAATTCTGCTTGTAGAGTGTTTTTGGCCACTACATCACTTTCTTGCTGAAGTAATTCAGCCGCTGGAACTTCCTGCGGTGCACTAATTTCTTGAACCACTTCTTTTTCTTCTACTATAGGTTCTTGGCGTTCAATTTCATAACCGTTTTTCTCTAACCATTGATCGACAACTGACTTTTCTTCCTTTTTATTTTGTTGATCTCGCTGATCAACTCCTTCATGACTGGAAGAATTCGTTACTTGTCCTTCTGAGAAATCAGATAATGCATACCCTTTTTTCTCTAACCATGCATCAACGACTGATTTGCCCTCTACAGATATTTCAAGGTCTTCTCTTTCCTTTTCTTCCTCCTGCTTTTCTACCTTTTTCTCTACCGAAGGACGATTATATCCATAAATTGGCGAAATCATTTCTGTTGGACGAAATGGTCTACGGTTACTTTCTTGCGTAGGTACAGATGCTTTCTTTACGACAGGCTCTCGCTCCGGTTCATATTGCATTTCCGGCTCTTCATATGTAGAAACTACCTTCTCCACATACTGTCGTCTACTTCTTTCCACTTGGATTCCTCTTTGAGTAGGCTGATTTTCATATGTTACAGCTTGAACAGGTTGTTCTTCAAAATGCCCTGTTTCTATAACATCCTCTTCATCGAACCCATTATCCGGTACTAATGGAAAACGGCATTTACCTGCATTCCTACTTGCCATTTGTGCTTCTCTTGCTTCAGTGTAGTGGTTTACGCGAGGAATTTTCGGCTGACTTTCAACTTGCTTTAACACTTCTTTATTCATCGCTGTTTGTTCTTCCTCTTTGTTAAACAGCTTTTTCATCCAATCTAACATGTTTACCACTCTTTCTACTAAATAGTAACATCCTTTATTGTATCAGCATTCGGCAAAAAGTGCAGGTAAAATTAAGCATGTCATATTTATCCATAACATTCTAATTTACGAGTATTTTCATACAGAAAAACGCACCCTTACATATAAGACTGCGTTTAAGCTTTACTCTTCCGATATTCCTCTACACTATCTGTTACACTTTGCAATAAAGAATTTACATACTGCGAGTCAGATAATTTTTTATCTTCTTCAGGATTTGACATAAACCCAAGTTCTAATAGTACACCAGGTACTTTGGACCAATTAAATCCAGAAAGATCATCCCTGAATTTAATTCCATTCACTTTCACTTGCTGATTCTCTCTCATTTTATTTACAATCGTTTGAGAGATTTGAAGACTTTCAGCATAAATCTCTTTCGTGTACGGACTTCCTTCTGCCGGCGTTAATACAGCAAATCCACTTTGATCCGGATTTTCAGAACCATCTGCATGAAGACGTAAAAACAAGTTTGCCTTATGATCATTTGCAAATGTCGCGCGCTCTTTATTACTTATATCCACATCTTGTGACGTTCTCGTCATTAATACTTGCATTCCCTTTGCTTCTAACTTTTCTTTTAATACGAAAGCCATTTCTAATACGAGAACAGCCTCTCTTTTTTTCGTCACAACACCAGTTGTACCATCTGTCACTTTATATTTTTGCGTCGCTGCTCCTGGCCCAATCGGTTCTAAATTCAAATTCGCTTTTTGTTGATGCCCTGGATCAATAACGACAAGAAACTTTCCTTGTTTTTCATTACTCTCTACTTTTTGTTCATTATTTTGTAGCGGTTGCTCAGTTGGCTGCACTGGCGTCGATTCCTCTTTCTTTTCTTCGGCCGGCACTTCCTCCTGCTTCTGCTCTACTTGCTCATTCGTTTGTACTGCTTGCGGTTCTTCTTTCTGTTTTTCTACCGGTGCGTCTTCCTTATTATCTTTGTTTGCTTCCTGCATAGAAGATGTTACTTCTTGTTTCGGCTCTTCTTGCGAACAACCACCCATATATATTCCAATGAATGCAATCATGCTCATTATTTTTATATACTTCATGTTTTTCTCCCATCACTTTGCACCGGTCTCAAAGTTTTTCTTATAATTGTTTTATAACCTCATCCATATTTCCAATATGAACGGGTTGCCACGTTTCAGTACCACGCTCTGCCGTATAAACTAAATACTTATCATCAGACACATTTACGAAAACTGGATCCCCCATATCTGTTTCATATCCGATAACAACCCATTCTTCTTTCCATTTTCCATGTTCTTCACTTATTAATGAATTTTTATGTTTATCATATCGATAACCGATTTGTCCTTTTTCTAATTCATTTTCACTAAACAAATATATTTCATAGGAACCTAACTCGATATCTTGCTGTTTTGAAGTTTCAATTCGTTTCAGAAGTTCTGCAATTTTTAGTTGTTGTTTCATACGTCTATCCCCTTCTATTTTTCTAAATTTTAACTAGTTTGTTTATAAAATACAATATAGATTTTAAGAAAAAAGGTGACATCCTTATGAATATGAACGGTTTTCTACATATATCTATTACAACTCACAATATATCAACGATTCAATAGAAAAGAGAGGCTGTCCAAAAGGACAACCTCTCTTGTTTTACATCAATTAAAATTTGAACTCTTGTCCAACTTCAAAGCTATCTTCTAATACAAGAATACCTTTTTCTTGTGGAGCATCTGGAAGCTCTAATTCACGTGCTGAGCAAATCATTCCAGAAGAAGGAACGCCGCGAAGTTCAGCTGGTTTAATTAGCATACCGCTTGGCATTACAGCGCCAATTTTTGCAACGACAACTTTTTGTCCTGCATCAACGTTCGGTGCGCCACATACGATTTGTAATGTTTCTGTACCGATTTCTACTTTACAAATGTTTAACTTATCAGCATTTGGATGCTTCTCTTTTTCAGCTACATAGCCTACAACAAATTTCGGAGAAAGATCTGCTTCTACTGTTTCTTCAAAGCCGTTCTTCGCTAAAATTCCGTTGATTTGTTCTACAAGCTCTTTCGTTAACGTTAAGTTACCTGTTTCTTTTACTTCTAAGTAAGAAGATGCATTAAAGATGTTGAATCCTGCTGTTTCGTTGCTTTCACGATCATATACGCGTGCAACATCTCCTTTGCGATCAAAAGTACGGTTCTCTAAAGTAATATCTTGTAAGGCAACAATTAGAGTGTCACCAATTCCTTCAAGGTTGTAAAAAACGTTCACTTCGTTCATCCTTTCTCTTTTCCATCTGTCTTCTTCCGATTTTTCGCTAAAATAAAGATTGGTTCAAAGTCCCCATCTTCATATACGAATGAAAGTGATGTAATCGGAACATGCCCTTCGGCAAAAAATTTCATTGTCATTTGTGCAATAATATCATAACCGATTTCGTTGACGATATCAGCAATAATTAATACATCTTGGTGAGGAACAGCAACAACCATGTCACCAGAAATCTTTTCACGCATCGATTGTAGTAACGATTCGTTTAAAATACGAGTCGCATCATACCCATCATTTGTGTTTAAGAAGTAGAATGTATTCCCTGCTACTGTGTCTTGTTTAAATTCATAACCTAATGAACGAGCGTTGAATAATGCCATTTCACGCACTTGTTGCTCTGTCAGTTCTAATTTTTGTAATAGACGTTCATCAATTAATCGATACGTTTTATTCGAATCTAACGCGTAGTAAATACGTGTTTCCGCCGTATGATCCGTCATAATAAACGGATTTCCTTCTTCTGCTTGTTTCGGGAAAGAAGTAGAGCGAATAACAGGTAAAATTTTCGCCGCGCTATTTTCTTCTTTATGCATCGCAATTAACGCTTCTTGTACGTAATAAGCAACCTCTTCAATTGCTTTTTCTTTATTCACTTCCCATTTTGCCACAACTCCTGGAAGCGATACGTTAATACCTTTTTTCGAGTCTTTTTGCTCTATACGTAGAACTTCTTTCTCGCTATCATACTGAAAGTCCCATTCTGGGCGAGATAATTTCTTCATTAACTCGTCTTTCATCTTTTTACTTGTCATCTTCATCTCTTTTTCCTCCCTTCCAAAAAAATAACCTCCCCCGCGAAGGTAGAGGTTGTTTTACAATTCAATTGGCAAATTGCCTTATTTTAAACCTTCAATGAACTCTTCGATTTGTTCTTGTGTTTTACGGTCTTTGTTTACATAGCGACCTGTTTCTTCACCTTTATTGTACGCTACAAAGCTCGGAATGCCAAATACGTCTAATTTTACGCATAGATCAATAAACTCATCACGATCTACATAGTAAAATGAGAAATCACTATATTTCTCTTCTACTTCTGGCATAAATGGATCTACAAAACGGCAGTCAGGGCACCATTCTGCTGAGAACATAAAGACTACATTCTCTTCATTTTTTAATTGTTGGAATTGCTCCATGCTTTCTAATGATTTCATCTATATTTCCTCCTCTAACGAGTACATTTTTTCATGTTATAATCTTTCTTTTATACTACCATACATCGCGCATGGTGCAAGGTTTATGCTTGCTTTTCGTCATACTTATATTGCCCAACAAGTAACTTAACAACGTGTACAAATAATTCCGTACGGTCGACATAATCATCTGTAAAAATACCGATTGCACCTTCGTGACTACGAATGTCTTTTCTCTGCACAAACTCTTCCATCACTTCACTTAACTCTTTGCCATCTTCAAGAGGTGCTAAAAAATCGTCTGGTAACTTAATACGCGCCCCGCCTGCAATGAATGTTTTACCGTCACTTGTTGCTAGCGCGCCCCAGTTACACATAAATAAACCGTGCTCCGTTTTCATTACGCCGCCTTCTAGCCCAATACCAATTTGAGCTTCACCTTCTTGTAGCGCTCGCTTCGCTCTATTAACCGCTCCTTGCATCGTCTCTTCATCCGAAAACGGCTGGTTTGCTACTCCTGAAGGAACAGAAAGAGATGTAATTGTAGCATCATTCCAAACCTTCTCCACAGCTCCAACTTTCGTTTTATTCTTCGATCCAACTACTACTTTCATTTCATTCACCTCTATAAAAATTTATCATTTCGTTCTAATATCGGCTTCGGTACAAATTAAGTACGAACCACTATCACACACCACCGTGGAATCCCTTCTACCTATAAAAAAAGATGGCTTTCCACAATATCTTACTGGTCCTAAATAAAAAACAGGCTTCTTCTTTCTTCCTACCCACGTTCTTAATACACCATTCGAGCACCAATTAGGCACTGACCGCTCCCACACATGGATGGATCATCTATTCAACCTAAAAAAAGAAGGGTTTTTCGCCCTTCCTCTCTACGCGTTATTCTTAATTGTCTCTAACGTCGTTTTATCCGTTGCTCTTACAAGCTTCGTAATTAACTCTTTCGCTGCTGCATAATCATCAACATGTAAAATAGAAGCATGTGTATGAATGTAACGTGCGCAAACACCAATTACTGCTGATGGGATACCTGAGTTACTTGTATGTACACGGCCCGCATCTGTACCACCTTGTGAAATAAAGTATTGGTACGGAATGTTGTGTGTTTCTGCTGTATCTAAAATAAATTCGCGCATTCCTCTATGTGTTACCATCGTACGGTCGTAAATACGAAGAAGAGCACCTTTTCCTAATTGACCGAACTGCGTTTTATCACCAGATGCATCGTTCGCTGGGCTCGCATCAAGCGCATAGAAAATGTCTGGTTGAATCATATTTGCAGCTGTTTGCGCACCGCGAAGACCAACTTCTTCTTGTACAGTCGCGCCAGAGTATAATGTGTTTGGTAATGTTTCGTCTTTTAATTCTTTTAGTAATTCGATTGCAAGGCCACATCCGTAACGGTTGTCCCAAGCTTTCGCCATAATTTTCTTTTCGTTTGCCATCGGCGTAAACGGGCAGATTGGCACGATTTGTTGTCCTGGTTTTATACCAATTTCAATCGCATCTTCATAGCTGTCTGCACCTATATCAATTAACATATTTTTTATATCCATTGGTTTTGCACGTTGCGCGTCACTTAATAAATGAGGAGGAATAGAACCAACAACCCCAATAACAGGACCATTCTTCGTCATAACTTGTACACGCTGTGCTAATAGTACTTGGCTCCACCAGCCGCCTAACGTTTGAAAACGAAGCATCCCGTTTTTCGTAATTTGCGTAACCATGAAACCTACTTCATCCATATGACCTGCTACAAGAACACGTGGGCCAGTTTCGTCCCCTTTTTTCAGACCAAATACGCTACCTAAACCGTCTTGCACAATTTCATCCGCATATTTGCTTAATTCTTGCTTCATAAAACGGCGTACATCATGTTCGAAACCTGATGCACCTTGTAATTCTGTTAACGTACGAAATAATTGTAATGTCTCTTTATTCACGAAGTCCCCTTCTTTCAAACCTTAGTAGAATACCTCTTTTATTGTAACGAAATTTTCGAAATGTTTCTAGTTTCTTCTTTTTTAGCTGTATTTGCTTTATAATTATTATTGGTACACTATTTTTATTTTATAGAATTGAGGTGAATATATGAGCTGGAAAGGTTTAGTAGCAGGTCTTGGCGTTGGATTTGCAGCTGGTTATCTTGTTGCAAACAAAGTCCAAGAACAATCCCATATTTCTTCAGAAAAAGCATTGAAAATGGTGAAACAAGCATTAAGTCATAAAGGTGAAATTACTGGCTCTTGGGTACATATGGTTCCAGAGACATTTGAAAAATATGATGTCGCATATGAAGTTTATCGCGGCGGTCTTACAACGATGTTAGATGATATACAAGAACGATTTGAATTTTTAGTAGATGCTAAAACAGGTACTGTTTTAGAGGTTATAGCAGCATAAAAAGGAGGGTTCCCATTAGGTGAACCTCTTATTTTTTAATTGTGGATAGTAATTGAAATTATATCGGCGCAACTCAGTTTATATCAGCGATTTTTGAAATATATCGACTTACCGACAAAAACGCCAATAATAAAAAGGCTGCCCCAACAGACTTCTGGAACAACCTCCTCTTTTTATGCTTCTATACTCGTTTTCCGCTCTATTTTTTCTACAATATGCCCTTCCTCATTCCACTTTACTGCACGGTAATACGCGTCATGATAAAACGTAAACCAAGCATCGTTTTCAGCGCCGTACTTCATCCACTTTTGCTTATTTTCAATTGATGTCATTGGATAATCATCGTATGCCATTACCCATAGTACATTTTGATGGGCGTGCGTCGGCAATAAGTCTGCTAAATGAAGCATCGTTTCACCTTTGCTTTCTAAAGCAATAACTGCATGTCCATCACTATGACCGCCTGTATGCGCCATTTTTATTTCATCTGTAATTTCTATTTCTTTTTGGAACGTAATAACTTGATCTACAATTGGCTCCCAATTTTCCTTCCAATATGTATTGCGTGATCTAATATTTGGGTTCCTCATTTCATTCCATTCTATTTCGCTTACGTAAATTTTCGCATTCGGAAAAGCTGGTACAAGGTGATCACCTTCCCATTTTGTTAAACCAGATGCATGATCAAAATGAAGGTGCGTCATTAAAACGTAGTGGATATCTTCAGGCTTTAATCCTAGTTTTTCTAATGATTCATAAACCGATGATTCTTCTGTTACACCTTGATTCCGCTTCATCTTCTCATTCAATTTACCGTTTCCTATTCCGGAATCAATGAGCATATTTCCGTCTTTCGTTTGCAAAAGTAACGGATCTGTTCGTAAATAAATATGATTTGTATCATTATGTTTATACTTACGTGACCAAAGTACTTTCGGTACAACGCCAAACATTGCTCCTCCATCTAAATGTGTGTTCCCACCTTTTAGCCACGTCACTTTTATATCTCCAATTTGTAACTGTTCCATTACGCATCCCCCTTTTAAATTTAATTTTAACATAAAATTCTGATTATTTTAGCTGCAAAAAAACCTATGCATTACTGCATAGGCTCTGTACGATATTTCGCTTCCACTCGGTAAATACGATGACCTTTACTAGAGAATTTCTCTTCGTATTCAGTCATGATATTACCTTCATAATCACTATTATGAAGATCTAGGCTAAGGTAAGTTAGTAACATACCATACTCAGCCATACTCATTAGAGAGTATTCAAATAAACCTTGGTTATCTGTTTTGAAATGAATTTCTCCGCCTTCTACTAACACTTCTTCATAATTGCGTAAAAATGTTTTATACGTTAAACGACGCTTCGTATGACGTTTCTTTGGCCATGGATCTGAGAAGTTTAAATAAACGCGATCAATCTCACCTTTTGCAAAGAAAACTGTTAAATCTTCAGCATCTTTATTAATTAACTTTAAGTTCGGTAATTCTTCTTCAATTAATTTATCAAGTGCATCTACAACAACACTTGTGAATTTTTCAATTCCAATATAATTAATATGCGGATTTGCTTTTGCCATATCATACATAAAGCGGCCACGACCTGTACCTACTTCAATATGAATTGGTTGTTCATTTCCAAATACTTCTTTCCAATTACCAGCGCGCTCCTCTGGGTTTCCGATTACGATATGTGAATACTCATTAATTCGATCCATTGCATATGGTTTATGTCTTAAACGCATAGATGTTTCCCTCTCTTTACATAGCTATTTTAAAGGAATAATTCCTTCTTTCTGTTTTAATCAATCTACCAAACAAAAAACCAAGTACGTACGAGCACTCGGTCCGTTTCTTTCAAGTATAAGATGTACCATTTTGATAAAAACTACATACAGCATTAAACATTCCATGACGAAACAGCTTTTTCTCTTACATTTCTAGGAAGAGAAAAACAATCGAAAGGATGATCCGTTCATGCCAATTAATCAACAACATCAATTAGAAGTGCTGAAAGATATTTTAGTCAATCACCAAAGTGATTGTTGCGGGACAGTTTCTGAATGCGAGCAATTAGAGCGTCTCATTCAATCGTTACTCGCAAACGATAGTATAAGTAGTGACGCTAAAGCAATGCTAAACGATGTATATTCTTATAGTCAATCGGGTAAATCTTCCTCTAATTTGGACAACCACATTTCCAATAATCAAGAACAACTTACTCAGTGGATTGCTGGAATGGACAATTTTTCTTAAGTATTACTCTGAAGCAAGTAGTTGCTGTAAATATTGATGCCAATATTCAGCTTCTGCTTGCTGCTTTTTTGTTGTGTGCCATTGAATAGACAAAATCGTTTGCGCTATTACATACCACCTCATACGCCTAAGCAGCAATTCATCCATTTCAATATCATAATATTCGAGCCACTCGCTCCATTCGTGGCGCGGAATGTACCAATATAATAACATACCGAGGTCTAGAGCTGGGTCAGCAATTACAGCTCCATCCCAATCAATTAAAAACAGCTCATCTTCATCCGACAATAGCCAGTTGTTATGGTTTACATCACAATGGCATACAACGAATTCATTGTGTTCAATATCTTTTAATGAATCCATTAAATATTGAAGGCCTTGCTGAATTGCTTCATCATCCCTTATATCTCCTCTTAAAACAAGTTGCAGTTGTTGTAATAACTCTTGTGCGTGAAGCGGCTGCTTCCCAAGTCTTTGAATCATCTGTACAAGCGCTTTAGAGGAGTGTATTTTCTTCAAAAGTTTTGCAACACGTTCTAGTTTCATATCCTCTGGCTCTAGCTTCTGTCCCGGAAGCCATTTTTGAGCAGAAATTACATCACCGTTCGTTACCCTTCTTGTCCAAAGTAATTTTGGAACAATTCCTTCTGCTGACAATACCGCTAAAAAGGGCGATGTATTCCGCTTTAAAAATAACTTCTGTTGTCCGTTTTGCGCAATATATGCATCGCCCGTTACTCCACCAGCCGGTACAAGACTCCACTCTTTTCCTAATAATTGTTCCAACCATTCCATATTCATTACCCGTTAACAAATCCTTATCTTTTATAGTTATGAAAAGAAAAACCGCAACATTTCTACACATGTTGTGGATTCATATATTTTACTGTAAATGAAAAGAAAACTTGGCATAAGCCAAAAACTCTCTATTTTATTTTACAAAACCAGTCATAGAATGACAACTTATCAAAATCGTCACCTTTGTCAATTCTACATTTATTACATTCTCATCGTCAAGTAGCGATTTGTCACATTATCGTCAATATATACGTGCTAATTGGAGCGAGCCTAAGTTCCTTTCCTCTAAATGAAGAAATTGGCTCTATTTTTGCTTGCTTTTCGTTTACTAACACATGCCACGTTTCTTCTTTCGGAAGTTGCACCGTTTTAGCTTCTAAACCGCTATTAAATAAAACTATAATCTCTTTCCACGGTCCAAACGATTCTGCATGCTCTAGGTGATATGCAAGTACTTCTGGAGATGTTTGCAAAAAAGTCATGTGCTTTTTTATAAGATCTGCGTTTTGTAATCGGAATGCTCCATGCTCTTTACGAATCGCAATTAAACCTTTTATATAGTTAACGGTCTCTATCTCTTTCTCTTTTTGATCCCAATCTAATTGATTAATTTCATCATTTGCATTATAACTATTTTCATTTCCTTTTTTCGTACGATAAAACTCTTGCCCAGCATGTAAGAAAGGAATGCCTTGCGAAAGGATCACCATTGCGCTCGCTAGAAGGTGACGTTTTTTCAGAATCTCTTCTGGCTCTTCATTACTGCGCATTAGTTTATCCCACATCGTCATATTGTCATGACATTCTACATAGTTAATGCTTTGCACAGGCTCTAAAAACAAACCTGTTTCTTTCATACTCAAAAGGCTTCCTGATGCTATATACTGCAAATGATTACAGTCTACATGCCCACCAAATGCAAAACCACGTCTATTTATATGAAAGGTACTCCCTTTTATTCCATCACGAAATTGATCATTAAATTGCGCAATATACGGCATTTTCTTTGCATTATTTAAAGTTGCTTTCTCTTCGGCAGGAAGTGGTGTTTGCAGATCCCACCCTTCTCCTAATAACAAAGCATCTCGCTTTATGTTTCGCACTTCTTTTTCTATTATATTCATCGTATCGACATCTAAAATCCCCATTAAGTCGAATCGAAATCCGTCAACATTGTATTCAGTAAGCCAATATAAAATAGACTCTACAATGAATTTCCTCATCATTTTCCGTTCAGATGCTATATCATTCCCGACTCCCGTCCCATTAGAAGGCATGCCATCTTCACCATGCCGAAAATAATATCCTGGGACAAGCTTTTCAAATGATGATAACTCTCTTTCATACACATGATTATATACAACATCTACAATCACCCTAATGCCATGCTCATGGAATGTTTCGATCAACTGTTTACACTCTACTATCCTGTTATACGGATTAGAGAGGTCTGTAGCATAATATCCTGTTGGTACATTGTAATATAATGGATTGTACCCCCAATTATATGCAGAGGAAGGATTCGCCTCATCTACACCACCGAAACAATATAAAGGTAATAATTCAACATGTGTAACACCCAAATCTTTTATATGAGACAAGCCTGTTAACGTCCCATTTCGACCTGTTGTTCCTTCTTCCATTAGCCCCTTATATGTTCCTTTTTTACTCACTCCGCTACCCTGATGAATAGTAGCATCACGAATATGCAGTTCATACAATATGACATCTGTCATTGCCTGTAATGGTGGTAATTGCTCCTGCTTTGTTACATTTGTCTTTTCTAAATCGATAACAACGCCGTATTTCCCATTTACAGTCACTGACTTTGCGTAAGGATCCACCGCTTCATTCCATATTAAATTAATACAAACAAGAAATGTATACTTTGCCCCGGCTAAATCGCCTTGTAATGTATGAGTCCAAACTCCATTTTGTCCTCTGTACATTTCATGATCGGTATATTCTTTATCACTTTTATAAATCCTTACTTTCGCAAGCCTCGCAGTTGGAGCCCATACTTTAAATGTCGTTGCTTCTTTTTGATACACAGCACCTAAATCAGTACCTTCGTAATAATACTTTTCATCGAAAATCGCTGTTCTTATGACAGCACCTATTTGTAAATCTGTTTCTTCATTCCGTTCATCTCGTACTGTATAATACTTCCCCACATCTAGCGGCTCTTCTATAAAGCACTCATACTTCGTTGCATCCGGAAGCGCAATTGTATGAGCAATCGGTAAATCTTTCACGTTACTTCCTTCTTGCAAACGAAATGTCCGACTTGTTCCATACGCATGTGGGAGCAAAATTGTAATTTTATTCATTTCATCTAAATAGGCATCAAATGGACGTTTTACTTTCAACATAAAAAAATCACCATCATTCTTAAAGTTAAAATGAAACGAGCTGCAAATGATAAGGCTTTTCTTATCAGCAAAGCTCTATACAGTAACACATTATTCTCTATAGTATATTCACCTGTATAAAAAACGTTTTCATACATTCTATTTTTGTAATTTTATTTCAGCAATCGCTTTATACTTCGGTGTCTCCTTCACGTGAGATTCGTATAAAGTAATTGTATCCGCTTGAAATGATATTTCCGGCACTTCCTTTATATGTTCTAAATCAAACTTCTCTTCTCCTACCCATTTACGAGCAACAGTAATATGCGGATGATACGGGCGTGTTTCTAAAGAAAATCCATTCCCTTCACAAATAGCGTGTACTTGCTTTTGTAACTGGAACAAATCGTGATTCTCACTTACCTTCGACCAAAAAATACGCGGCCTATCTTCCATACCGAATGTTGAAAATCCTTGTAATGTGAACGATAGTTCTTTCATTTCCGTAAGTGTTTGTAATCCATTCTGTATTCCATCTACTTGTTCCTCTGTCGCACTTCCTAAAAATGAAAGGGTAATATGATAGTCTTCTTTATGTACCCATGAACGAAATGGTAATTCTCCCTGCATTTCCTCTTTATAGTTAGACAGCACTTCTTTTATATGATTTGGTAACGTAATCGCGACGAAATAATGCGGCTCCATGTACATCTTCTCCTTCTTTCTATTGTTGCTTTTCTTTCTTATCTCATTCAGGTAAAAAGAATCAAACTTCCCTACAAGTCTAACCAAGTTCAGGTCGCGTTAATAAATAAAATTATATTGGCTTAACAATAAACAATACGTAACAGAAAACCGTCCCAAAATATGTATCGGGACGGCCTCTTATTATTTATATATCTATTACTTCGCTAATTCATGAATTGCTTGCGCGTAAATTGCTGTCGCTTTTAATAAGTCTTCAATTTCCATATATTCATCCTTTTGATGCGCAAGTTCTTCTTTTCCAGGGAATAGCGGACCAAATGCAACACCAGCTTTCAATGAACGTGCGTAAGTACCACCGCCAATTGCTAATAGTTCTGCTTTTTCACCTGTTTGTTCTTCGTATACGCGCTGTAACGTACGAATTAATACGTGGTCTTTATCAACGTGATGCGGGCGAGAGTTCGAATAGTCCGCTACTTCAAATCCATGAGTACCAACGTATTCTTTTAACTTCGCAATCATCTCTTCAAAGTTAGTCGTAACTGGATAACGTACATTTAATCCTAAATTACCACCATTTTCTTTCGTATAAGAAAGACGACCAACATTCACTGTTAACGGACCGCTAACTTCATCTTTATAAGCGATAGTAGCCTTTTCACCATAAATATCACCAGTAAATGTTTCTGTTGCAAATGTTGCAAACGAAGCTCCTTTTCCATCAAGAGCGACTTTCGTTAAGAAGTTTGCCAGTAATAAACCTGCATTCTCGCCCTTCTCTGGAGTAGATCCGTGAGCTGAAATCCCTTTAATTTGCAACGTCACCGTATTACCTTCTACAATTGCTTCACCTATTTTTTTAGCAGTTTGTAAATACTCTTCATATGCTACTGTAAGTGCATCTACATCTTCTCCTATAATAATTGCTTCTGCAAAATCAGGAACCATATTTAAACGGCGACCTGATTCAAATGAAACAAGTTCATATGTACCTTTCTTCTCTTCACTACCACTTTGCACAACTTGTATATCAGAAATACCTTTTTCTG
This sequence comes from Bacillus sp. BML-BC051, assembly GCF_019656175.1. NCBI lineage: Bacteria > Bacillati > Bacillota > Bacilli > Caryophanales > Bacillaceae > Bacillus > Bacillus sp. BML-BC051. Next base: position 23,517 of record NZ_BPLI01000012.1, on the reverse strand, counting down.
CATTAATAATTGGAAAGTCCGCGTCTGGCGCAAAACCGATTGTTGGCATTTCTTCGTTTTTAAAGTAGTGATCTACACATTTCCAATTGCTTTCCTCATCTGTTCCTAAAATCATGCGAACACGTTTTGAAAGAGGTAAACCTAATTCTTTCACAATTTTCATCGCATAATAAGCTGCCATCGTTGGGCCTTTATCGTCAATTGCACCACGTGCAAAAATCTTTCCATCGCGAATATCTGCACTATATGCAGGAGTCGTCCAGCCATCTCCTTCTGGTACAACATCAACGTGACATAGAATACCTACTAATTCCTCTCCTTGCCCCATTTCAAGATGACCTGCATATCCTTCTAAATTTTTAGAAGCAAATCCTTCAGCTTCTCCTTTATGTAACATGAAAGATAAGGCTTTTTCTACACCTTCACCGAATGGTGCGCCCTCTTTCGCCGATTCTTCTTCCCATACACTTTTAATTTGTAAAAATTGTTGTGTATCACGAATTAAATCGTCTTTTCGTTTTGCAACTTCTTCTGTCCAATTAATTGCTGACATCACGCATCCATCCTTCACTATATTGTTTCTTTCATCATAACAAACCGAAATCTCTTATGCCATACACGAAAATCAAATACCGAACAATTGTAATATTTCAGATATTTCCCATTAGTTTTTCTTTTATTTTTTCAAAAAAATTTGCAGGAATTTGGCGTTTTACGTAGAATTTTATGTGTTAGTTGACTGACCATATATACAATGTCAACTACCAATATTTTTCTATATGAATATTTGTTAAACTTTTGTAAAATTTAAGTAGATTAAAGCATGAATTTTATCATGTAGAGTACAATGGTAGTAACGACCTTCTTTCCTGAATGGGGTCAAAAAAACTAGTAGAGGAGTGGTTTTCTCTTGAAACCTACAACTACTCGTATGCTAACACGCATTAAATCAATTTATATGTACATCAATGAAAACGGAACGGTAACGACGAAAGACCTTGTAGATGAGTTCGGGATCACACCGCGAACGATACAACGTGATCTAAATGTGTTGCAGTTTAATGAACTCGTGTATAGCCCTTGCCGCGGTAAGTGGACAACAACAGGAAAGAAAGTGAGAATGACCTCATAATGAAAAAATAATTGTATGTAAATAAATACATACCCCTTTCTAACTCATTAGAAAGGGGTCTTTTCTGCGCCGAAAAACAGCACTATTTCTCAGTATCTACTTGATATGTTTTTAACATTTCTACTTCTTCATCTGATAGCTCTCGGTATTCTCCAAGTTCTAACTCTGCATCTAATACTAACGGTCCCATCTCTGTTCTCTTTAGGTAGACTACTTTTTTCCCTACCGCTTCAAACATACGCTTTACTTGATGGAACTTTCCTTCTGTAATGACAAGCTCAATTTCAGAAATCTCATCGCTTTTTAATATTGTAAGTGCACCTGGCTTTGTTTCATAGCCATCATCTAAAATAACACCTTTAGCAAACTCTTTTACATCCTCTTCTGTTACGACTCCTGCAATGTGTGCATAATATTTTTTCGGCACATGCTTTTTCGGAGATAACAATTGATGTGATAACTTCCCGTCATTTGTTATCAATAAGAAACCTTCCGTATCAATATCAAGTCTTCCAACTGGGAACGGATCAAAGATTGCATCTTCTAACTCTAATAAATCTATTACTGTTTCATGATTATCATCTTCTGTCGCTGAAATAACGCCTTGTGGTTTATGCATCATTAAGTAAACAAACTCTTTATATTCCACAACTTCTCCGTGAATCATAACTTCTTGTTCTTCTACATTTACATGAACCTTTGCATCTTTCACTGGCGTTCCATCAATTTTCACAACGCCGTCTTTCAACAATTTCTTTACTTCTTTTCTACTTCCGTATCCCATATTCGCTAATAATTTATCTAATCTCACGCTTTTCACCTTCTTTTTTTATCATAGAAAAGGGGACGTAATTACGCCCCTTTTGATTTCAACTTTATTTTGAATCTATTGCCAAGTTTACGTTGGATTTTCTCTAACGCTTCTCCACCAAATACTCTTTCTAGTACTCCTGTGCGAATTGCTAACAATCCGTACACAAGACCACCAATACCTGCACAAACCACAACGGTAATAAGAGCACCCATTCGTCCATCAGGCGAAATCATGAAGGATAGAATCCATTGTGATAACTTTACAGCAATGACCATTACAAGTGTTAATACTGCAATTTGGAATGTTCTCTTATATACAACACCAAATGAATAGTGTACATGTTTTTTGATTTGTCTATTCGTATACCATACGGAAGCTAAGAATCCGACTGCTGTTGCTAAAATTGCTCCAACTGTACCGAAATAACGAATAAAGATTACGTTACATACGAATTTCAAAATAACACCCATAATAAGCGCGACAATCGCATGTTTTTGTTGATTGATTCCCTGCAAAATTGCTGCTGTTACTGTAAATAAAGCGAATAACAACGCAACCGGTGCATACCACATTAACACTTGTCCACCTAATGGGTCTGAGTCATAGAACGCAGTATAGATTGGATATGCAAGTGTTGAAATGCCGACAACCGCTGGCAATGTTAAGAACATATTTGCCTGGAATGTTTGTGTGATTTGTAACTTTAAATAACGGTATTGTTTTTCAGTAAATGATTTTGTAATCGCTGGTACAAGCGTTAAACTAAACGCTGTCGCAAGCGACACAGGAATCATAATTAATTTATGCGTCCACATTGTGAAAATACCAAGTGCTCGCTCTGCAATATCACCTTGGCCAATCGCTTGCATAATTGAGTTAAATGTCAGTGTATCAATTTGTTGATATAAAGGAATTGTTAACCCAATTACAACGTAAGGAATCGCATATGCAAATAATTCTTTAAATAATTGAACGGTACTCACTGTCGATTCTGGTACAGTTTGTTCAATTAAATATTGATCCAAATGTTTTTTACGTTTTAACCAGTACCAAATTAATACGCCGAGTGCTCCAACTGCTGAAACGAACGCAGCAAATGTTGCTACCCCAACTGCTGTTGCAACTGTACCGCCAAGTACTTTAATAACGATAAAACTACCCGCTAATAAAAAGACGATACGAATAATTTGTTCAATAATTTGCGAAACAGTAGTCGGTCCCATAGATTGGTGACCTTGGAAATAACCACGAATTAAACTCGCTGCTGGTACAACAATAAGTGCAAAACTTACAAGACGAATAATCGTCGTAACTTCTTCTACATTACTGTGTATACTTTGTTTACCAAGCATTGCTTCTGCAAACAATGGCGCCGACATATATAGAACTAGGAATGAAAGAACTCCTGTTACTATCATCATAACCATTCCCGAGCGGAACATTCTCCGGCTCGTTTTATAATCGCCAAGCGCATTATATTTAGAAACAAATTTGGAAACAGCAAGCGGCACCCCTGCCGTTGCAATACTTAAAAAGATCGTATATGGAATGTATCCATATGTATAGAGCGTTCCGCCTTCTGTACCTACTAATGCATGAAACGGAAAGACGTAAATCATGCCTAAGAACTTTACTAAAAATGTCCCTAACGTAACAATAAGCGTTCCGCGCAGAAATTTCGAATCGGACATACAAAAATCCTCCTACATCTACATAAAGTGAAACTATGATTAGTTGAACTATTCAAGTATTTACAGGCTACCAAATACCCTTTTTATTTCTCTTACATCTTAAGGTTTTAGTCTTATTGCCCACAAATAGCAGGATAGTGCTGAACTCTAACTTTTGTATTGTACCACAATTCTCTCCTTAAGCAGTACTTCACTCTATTTTTCTTTTAAGGGAAAACATGCTATTCTTTTAGGCAGGAAATGTAGAAAATGAGGTCGATATATTATGCATTATGATGTTATTGTCATCGGCGGCGGGCCTTCTGGGCTAATGGCTGCAATCGGTGCTGCAGAAGAAGGCGCAAGTGTCTTACTTCTTGATAAAGGAAATAAACTAGGGCGTAAACTTGCGATTTCTGGTGGTGGTCGTTGTAACGTAACGAACCGTCTACCACTTGATGAGATTGTTAAACATATACCAGGAAATGGCCGCTTCTTATACAGCGCTTTTTCTATTTTCAATAATGAAGATATTATTACATTCTTCGAAAATCTCGGTGTAAAGCTGAAAGAAGAGGATCATGGTCGCATGTTCCCTGTATCAAATAAAGCACAATCAGTAGTAGACGCACTTTTAACACGATTAAGAGACTTAGGTGTAAAAATCCGTACAAATACACCTGTTGAAACGATTGAATATGAGAACGGTCAAACGAAAGCAGTCGTACTACAAACTGGTGAAGTGTTAGAAACGAATCACGTCGTTATCGCTGTTGGTGGAAAATCTGTTCCTCAAACTGGCTCTACTGGAGACGGATATGCTTGGGCTAAAAAAGCTGGGCATACAATTACAGAATTGTTCCCAACAGAAGTACCTATCCTTTCAAACGAACCATTTATTCGTGACCGCTCCTTACAAGGTCTTGCTTTGCGCGATGTAAACTTAAGCGTATTAAACCCGAAAGGAAAAGCTATCATTTCTCATAAAATGGACATGCTCTTCACTCATTTCGGCCTATCTGGTCCTGCTGCTCTTCGCTGTAGTCAATTCGTCGTGAAAGCACTGAAAAAGTTTAAAACGAATACAGTACAAATGAGTATCGATGCATTGCCAGAAGAAAATAGTGAACAACTATTCCAGCGCATGCTGAAACAAATGAAAGAAGATCCGAAAAAAGGAATTAAAAACGTTTTAAAAGGTTATGTACCTGAGCGTTACTTCCTATTCTTATTAGAAAAAAATGAAATTGACGGTAGTGAACAAGCTGGACAAGTTTCTCACGAAAAGATTCGTGCACTTGTGAAAGACTTTAAAGAATTTACTGTGAATGTAAATGGTACGCAGTCAATTGAAAAAGCATTCGTTACTGGCGGCGGTGTATCCGTTAAAGAAATTAATCCGAAAGAAATGTCTTCTAAATTCACGAACGGCGTATATTTTTGCGGAGAAGTTCTTGATATTCACGGTTATACTGGCGGCTATAATATTACATCTGCTCTCGTTACTGGTAGAATTGCCGGAACAACAGCTGGAGAAAACGCGAAAATGCAATACTAGAAAAGAAACAGGGATTCCTGTTTCTTTTTTTATAGGTATATGAAATTATATCGGCGATTTCTCAAGTATATCAGCGATTCTGCGATTTATATCGGCGATTTTTTAAATATATCGACTTACCGACAAGAAGCGACAAATATACGCTCCACTTAACTTCCCATTGCTTTTTTGTTGCTTTATATACCTTAGTACCTTTATATTTTATATTGTTGAATATTTGAAAAAGGGTAAGGGGAAAACATATGAGAAAAAAAGTCATGATGTCTTTAATGCTAATGACGTTTCTTTCTGCGGTTGAAGGAACGATTGTTAGTACAGCAATCCCTCGTATAACGAGTGATTTGTCAGGCGTCGAACTTGTTAGTTGGGTATATGCAATTTATATGCTTGCAACAGCAGTTTCGACCCCAATATATGGAAAGCTCGCTGATTTATTTGGTCGTAAAAAAGTCTTGCTTATCGGAGCTACAATCTTTTTAGTCGGTTCTGCACTTTGCGGAGTCGTTACATCAATGGAACAATTAATTTTCTTCCGCGCTCTTCAAGGTATTGGTGCTGGTGCTGTCATGCCGATCACAATGACGATTATTGGAGACCTATATAGCGAAGCGAAAGACCGTGCGAAAGCACAAGGCTGGATGAGTGCCGTTTGGGGTGTATCTGGCGTTATCGGACCGTTAGTAGGTGGATTTTTAGTTGATTCCCTATCTTGGCGTTATATTTTCTTCTTAAACGTTCCATTCGGAATTATCGCTTGCTTAATGATTGCCATTTACTACAAAGAATCTATTAAGCCCGCTAAACACCATATCGATTATCTTGGTGCAACAGTCTTCTCATTAAGTACGATTGCTCTACTATATGCACTATTAACAGGTAGCAGTAAGCAAAACTGGGGAGACATTACAATTATCGGCCTATTAATCTTCGCCGTCGTTTCATTCATTATTTTCTTATTCATCGAGAAAAAATCTCCGGAACCATTAATTCCGCTAGCACTTTTCTCTAACCGTTCATTATCTACGATAAACATATTAACGCTTATTGCTGGCGCAATGATCATTAGTATTACAATGTACCTTCCAATTTGGAGCCAAGGTGTATTAGGAAAAAATGCAACTGAAGCTGGACTTATTTTAATGCCAATTCCTGTTATGTGGACATTTGGTGCTATCTTCTCTGGTAACTTAGTAGGAAAATTAAAAACGAAACAAATCATTTTACTTGGAGCTAGCATTTTATCAGTCGCTACGTTCTTATTATTTACATTATCAACAAATTCACCATCGTTCCTTATTTATGTAGCAGTCGGATTATTCGGCTTAGGAATGGGGCTTGTGACACCGATTTACATGGTAACAATTCAAGCAGCCGTACCAGCTCATACACGCGGAACAGCCGTTGGTTTAAACACATTTATTAATACATTTAGTCAAACATTAGGTGCTGCAATATTCGGCACAATCTTCAATACGATGATTCACGCACGTGGTATTAAAAACCTTGATCTTGTATCTGGTGGCGGACACGGAGGAACTACAGCAAGTGTAGCAACTGAATCACAATCCGCATTAGCAGCAAGTGTTCACGTCATTTATATGAGTACTTTCGTATTAGCAGTATTTACATTAATTATCGCTTGGATTTTATTAAAGCCAGCTACTCAAACAAGTGAGCAGTAAAAAGAAAATGAACATTTTACTGTACACCTAAACATTTTAGATTCAGAACTTGAGCAATTGACTCAATTAAAAAATTGATTTAATACTAGCAAAAAAAACTCCAACATAGCGTTATGTTGGAGTTTTTTTGCTACCTATTCATAGAAAGCACTTCCTAAGAACAACACACTATAGCATCATCAAATGCATCTTCTGGAACATACACCTTATTGCCCTCTACTTTATATGGAATGTTGTTTTTTTCAAACCTTTCTGTGTCAACAGTTTCTACAGTGTCGCCCCATTTCACATATTTTCCTTTGTATTCTTTTTGACAAGCAGACAATATGAATAAAATAGATAGACAAAAAATCAGTATTAAATTCTTTTTCAAAATCTTCGTCTCCTTTTTTATGCAAATATGTATTTTCAAGGTGTTAATATAAAGAAGATGACTCCTGTCGAATACAGAAATCATCTTCTTGATGCCGCCTAACTTTTCTTAAAATGTCCTTTACAAAAGGGGTACAGATTATAAAATATTTACCCTCTTTTTACTCTTCATTCTCCACAATATGTTTCAGCATGGACAATTTATTATCCCAAAAACGCTCATAATACGAGAGCCACTGTTGTAATTCCTCTAATGGCTCTGGATGCAAGCGATATATCTTCTCTCTTCCGCTCTTTCTTCCGCTTACTAAATTCGCTTCTGAAAGAATATGAAGGTGCTTTACAACCGCAGTACGACTCATCGGAAAATGATCCGTTATTTTGGAAATCGGTAACTCTTTATCACTTAATAACCGTATTACTTCTCGGCGGGTTGGGTCAGCAATTGCTTGAAATACATCATATTTCGCTGCTGATGAGGACACTTAGCCTTCGACAACCTTTTTCAGTTTTTCATTTACAATCGCTACCCAGCCACCGCTCATTCTATCGTGAATAATAGAGCTCTTCGCATTTGGTTTTGGAAGGATTTCATCAGGATGTTTCCAGCCGCCGTGAATTAACGTAAATTCTGTTTTATTATCTCCTAGGTCTTTCAAATTAAATGAAACGATCCAGCCATCTGTATCCCATGAGAAAGATAGATGATTTGGCTCATCAATTTCTAACACTTTACATGGTGATGGTCCAAATGGTGATTGTACATGAAATTCATGTCCTACCTCTAATTCGAAATCATTTGGCATAAACCATGATGCAATTCCATCTGCAGTTGATACTACATTCCATACTTTTTGAATAGACGCGTTGAAAACGATCGTTTGTTTAATATCAGTTAATGTATTTTGTTGTTCCATTGTCATTCTCCTTTATTCGGCGCTCAAATATAACACCTTTTGGTTACATTTAGATAATATAACACCTTTTAGTTTCATGTCAACGCTAATTCTTTTTTTACTGTTGAGAAATTCTCAACATTTTTTCAACAGGACAAACACCCTCTCAGCATTCCTTCATAATATACTCACAAAGGCAACAAAAAATAAAAACTTCTCTCAACATGAAACTCCATCATTCATCTTGAAAGAAGAGCCTTACTTATATCATGCGTATTTCGTCTCTCCTCCTTCCCTCAGGGACACTACGCGAGATATGAAAAATCAGAAGGAATATGCCCACCATTTGAGTAGGTAGTTATTTCTCTTCTCCTCAACATTTCCTTAGGAGCGAAATGACTACCGACTCACTTTTTTCAAACAAAAATAAAAAGGGGTTGAACGCTATGTTCTATTGCATTAACTGCTCTGATATTCATCATGAAAAACATCCGAATGATAAAGTATTCAAAAACGGTTTTTATATTGATCCATTTTTAGGTGATCGTTATCACCTTGGTATGTGTACAGATGCCCAAAACCATGAAACAGGGGCACCTCTTTTAACGAAAAAAAAATTAGGTACATCCCAATCTATTATGAACGTATTACCGACACATGTTGTCCCAACATAAAGCATAAAAAAGAGCTGGCTCACCCAGCTCTTTTTTATGCTTTATAAACGATCATTGCTGAAAAACAATAAATTTGGTTTTCGTCATCGTTAATGGAAACACCAACTTGGTACTTAATATCTACAAAGTTACTATCATCAATCTTTTTCAAAAAAACATTTACAGCATCTTCTAAGTCTTTCTCGTGACTTTCATCAAATACTTTCACACGAATCATGTTAACACCATCCTAGATCGCAGCCCTCCGCCGCTTGATTATTGCCACGGTGCGTATCTATGATGCGATAAAATTTTCCGTCTTCATATATATATCCGTCTTCTAACACATATTGTTTACCTTCAGTATAGACATAAAACTTACCTATCATAAATTTACTCGTATATAATTCCAAACAATCTGGTCTAAATTTAGCTACAACTTTATTTGTAATATCAATTTTTATTGTGCGCCCCACCTTCTCTCCCTCCTTTGCAAAGAACGGATTTAGGTATATTGTATTAGCGATTTTACATTTTATGCTTAAAAATAAGTGGATATGCCTTCTTTCTTCACCTGTACTATTTTTCTAAAAAAATCATAGATAAGTAAGAGCAAAAAAATATATAGAAAAAAAGAGTTTTTACTTATTGACTCGAATATAATTATTATGGTATTATATAAAATTTGACATTTTTATTAACTTATGTTATTATTAAAGATGGTTACCACATATGGAGGTGGATGATTTGTTTCAAATTGGTGATAAAATCGTTTATCCAATGAACGGCGCAGGAGTCATCGAAGCCATTGAAGAGAAAGAAATATTAGGAACAATACGTCAATATTGTGTGATACGTATCATTAGTAAAGATATGCAAGTAATGCTTCCTATGGATCAATTACAAAAATCAGGTATTCGTTATATCGTAGATAAAGGTACGTTAGATGATATACTTCTTGAATTTCAAAACGGGGAATCAGATACATCACTTTCCTGGAAACAAAGATATACAATGAATATGGAAAAAATGAAAAACGGCAATCTGCAAGATAGTGCAGAAGTTGTTCGTGATTTACTTCGCCGCAATAAAGAGAGAGCTTTAAATGCGAGCGAAAAACAAATGCTAGATAATGCCCGAAAAATGATGATTAGCGAAGTTGCACTCGTGCAAAATGTTTCTGAACATCAAGCAACAGAATATCTTCAAGATACAATTAATCATTAAATTTAAAATAGCCGACCGCTATTTTTTTTTGCAGAAAAAAGGACAAAGAGCTAAAACTCTTTGTCCTTTTCTATTACCCACGTCCAGCTTGGAACGATGGATATAACGTCATTCCACCATCTGCAAATAACGTAATTCCAGTTACGTAACTGGCCTCTGAAGAAGCGAGCCACGTTGCGACTGCTGCAATTTCTTCCGGTTTTCCGATGTAGCCCATCGGTATCATACTTTCCACATCGGCACGTTTTTTAGGATCAGCAAACTTCTCTGCATTAATTGGCGTATTTATTGCACCTGGTCCAATATTGTTTACGCGAATGCCTTTTGGTGCATATTCTAATGCTAACGTTTCTGTCATCAGTTTAATGCCGCCCTTACTAGCCGCATAGTGCACAAATAGCGGCCACGGAATTTTCTCATGAACACTAGACATATTAATGACAGACCCTTTAATATCATGTTCCACAAAATATTTAATCGCTTCACGGCTTCCTAAAAAAGCACCTGTTAAATTTGTATTGATTACTTTATTCCAATCTTCAAGCGGCATTTCATGCGATGGTACCGCATTTTCTATCCCTGCATTATTTATCATAACGTCAAGCGTACCAAACTCTTTCACAGCAGATTGAATGAGATTCGCAACATCAGATTCATTCGTGACATCACCTTTTACAGCAATTGCTTCTCCGCCTACTTTTTTAATTTCTTCTAATACATCATGCGCTTCTGATTCTCGTGAGCGATAGTTAATCACTACTCTCGCTTTCTCCTTAGCAAACCTTACTCCCATCGCTCTTCCAAGACCAGTTGCTGATCCTGTAATAACGACAACTTTCCCTGCTAAATCACTATACATTTCCATACCTCCTTTAACTTTTGGCAACACCTAACATAATTCCGGCTGCAATAATAAAAACGATACCGACAACAATACCTATTAATTGGCGTTTCGTTTTTCTTTCACCTAATATAAGAATCCCGCCAAGCGTTGAAATAATAATTCCCATTTGCGATAGCGAGAAACTTGTTGCCACCCCAACACGCGGCTGTGAAATGAATAAAAACATATTTCCAGCTGCCCAAATTAATCCTGGAATGATATTTCGTATTGCATATTTATTAAACGGATGATGTTTAAACGTAAGCAAAATGCCTCCTAACACCATACCAACTGCCTGTGGCAATAAAGCTGACCAACCATCTACGTTAAAGAGCCTAATCACTACTACATAAACTAAATAACCGACTGTTGAAATCAATAAAATGATAATGCCCCTTTTAAAATTTCCCGCTTGCTCTGCATTCTTTTCTTCTTCACTTTGAAGCGATGTTAAAATAACACCGATAATAATACAAACGAGAGCTAATACGCCAAGGACGACCGATATTGTCGTGGACCACTCATGAAATACGATGACTCCAAATAAAGTCGTCGCAACTAATTGAAGTCCTGTTGAAATGGGCATCGTCCTCGAAACACCCATTAAATCGATACTTTTTAATTGATTCGCCTGACCAAGCGCCCAAAATAAACCTGATACAATTCCAACTCCAATAACAGTAGGAGTTAATACTGGCTTCATAAAAATATAAACAACAATCGAGAAAATAAGTGCACCAAACGTTGTACCGAGCGTTTGACTATACGGTCCTCCACCCAATTTCACGTTGAATAGCACAATACTTCCCCAAAATAGAGCCGGTAAAATTGCTAAAAGTATGTCCATTGCTCATTACCTTTCTTTACTGAATGTCATGGGTTATTACTCTGAATCATTAGAGTGAGCTTTTATTTTTTCTTTTTCGTGTTCACAAACCTTTTCTGCAACATCACCAGAAACATTCTTTTCTCGCTCCACTTTCTTTATCTTTACGTGATCTAAATGATCTTCCAAAGTAAGTGTAACTTTATCATTCGGCGGATTATGTGCACCTTGGAACGTAAGAAATTGTAGCGTAATTTCAAATCTAGGAACGAACTCATCTTTCTTGCCAAGACGCTTTATATTTATAACGGAAGCACATTCATATTGATCTTCTGTCACTTGTCTAATAACCGAATAATATCTATTCGATAATGCACTTTCTAAAAGCTGTTCCCTTGATTCTTTCGCAAAAGAATCACTTGGAGAAGAGAAAAACACCGAACATAGCATTGTAATAACTACACATATTTTTTTCATAATACCCTCCTTGTTCTATACGTTAGTGTTCGCAAAACTTCCATAAAAAAACGACTTCCCCTATGTAGGAAAGTCGTTTTAATAAATCCAATATTAACCACCGCTTACCGGTGGGATTAGTGCAACAACATCACCAGATCGGATCGTGTCATCTTCATTTGCGTATTCTTCATTAATCGCAACCATAATTGGTTCTGTCACTGGTACATTATATTCTTTAGCAACGATATCTTTTAACTCTGCAACCGTAATATTTTCTTTCTCTATTTGTAATTCACTTGTTCCTGCTTCCTCTTGCAAGTGCGCAAATAACAATACTCGAATCATACTTATAGCTCCTTCCCAGGCTCTCCGGCCGGATATGGCGTTTTTTCTAATTGGTCACCAATCCAAGAGTCTCCATCTTCCCAAAACTCCTTTTTCCAAATTGGAACAATTTGTTTTATGCGTTCCATAATATATTCATTCGCTTCATAAGCCGCTTTACGATGCGGTGTTGAAACAGCAACAACAACCGCGATATCAGAAATTTGCAGTGTACCGATGCGATGTGTAATCGCAACATACGTACCTGGCCACTTCTCTTTCACTTCTAAGCCAATTTTCTCTAGCATCTTTTCTGCCATCGTTTTGTAAGCGACGTATTCTAAGTATAATGTACGACGCCCTTTCGTAAACTCTCTAACGGTTCCAATAAATGTTGTAACAGCACCGCATTCACGGTGAATAACTTTCTTCGCTACCTCTTCAACCAAAATTTCTGTATCAATTACTTCATAATACGTATTTGTCATTTCGTACTCCTTACCGTTTGTACAAACCAGTCTATATACAACTCTTCTTCTGTTATATGAAATACTTTATATTCTTCTCGTAAGTTTGCGGGAGCATCATGCCACGTAATAACCGCTACTATATTTTCTACTTTATGTAAAAGTTCAACGTCTTCAGCAGAACGAAGTAACACTACTTTCGGATAGCTCTCTTTTTTATAGCCCTCTATTAAAATTGTATCCACTTCAAAAAACTCATATAAGCGAATAATTTCTTGCAAAGACCATTCCTCTTTTAATGACGAAAGTGAAAGTAATCCAGCGCCTTCTACACTACTAACGACAGCACCAGCCTTTCGGTGCCTTTCACTATCTTTTTGCGCTACTTCCGGAAAACCTCCGTGTCCGTGATGTTTAATGGTAGCAACTTTCATTTTCCGTTCAGCTAACGCATACACTATTTTCTCAACAAGCGTTGTTTTCCCGCTATTTTGATACCCTACTATTTGTAAGATTGAAGGGGCTTTGCCCATGGCCAATCACATCCCTCGGCGTGCTCTAACAATAATACCGATACTTTCATCCCTGCCTCAAATCCTCTCGTTCCTCCAGGCAACACAATAAAAGCATTCGCATCAGCAAGTGAAGATACCGCACTCGATTTATCTAAACCGACCGGCATCGCTTGTAATGCCCCGTCCACAATTGTCACGTTCGCTCTTACAAAACGAGTAAACGGATTTGGCTTTGGAAAATCTTTTTGTAAAATAGCATCAGCTCTATATACGTGAGGCTCCTTCGCATACAAATATGTTTTTATAACCGGATGCACAAATAGCTCAAAGCCTACATAGCAAGCTGAAGGATTTCCTGATAAACCGAAAAGTAACTTCCCATCAACTTCAGCTACTGTCGTTACACTACCTGGTCTCATCGCTATTTTATTAAAGAGTACATTCGCTTGTAATCTTTCATAAATGGCCGGCAAGTAGTCATAATCTCCTACCGACACACCGCCTGTCGTAATTAAAATATCAACCTCATTCATCGCTGATTGAACGGCTGTAAAACATGCATCTAGCTCATCAGCAAGTTGGCCATAATAACGAACTTTTCCTCCGGCCTTCATAATTTGAGCGGCAATCATATAAGAGTTACTATTTCTAATTTTCCCCGGCTGTAACGGCTCATGTACTTCTAACAGTTCACTTCCTGTCGTAACAATACCAACAACAGGCTGTTTTACAACCTTCACAGTACTATATCCAAACGTCGCTAATAAGGCCGCTACACCTGGATTAATTGCAACACCTTTCTTAACGAGAACTTGATTTTGTTTTATATCTTCCCCTTTAAATGACACGTTGTCACCACTATGAAAAGGACGCTTTAACTTCATATATGTTTTTCCGTTCTTCTCAAAACCTTCTGTCAGCTCTAGCATTACGACTGCATTACAATCCTCTGGAATAGCTGCTCCTGTCATAATACGAACCGCTTGAAAAGACCCTACTTCTTCTGTAAAAACAGATCCCGCCCCGATCTCTCCTATTACTTCAAAATCAATCGAATTCTCTTGATTTGCTTCTTTCGTATCTTCTGCCCGAATTGCGAAACCATCGTAAGGAGAACGATCAAAATGAGGAACGTCATGATCAGAGACAACATCCTCCCCAAGAATTCTCCCGTAACTTTCCGTAATAGAAACTTCTTCTACTTCACCATTCTTCGCATATTCCATTACTCTCTCTACTGCCTCAGCAACTTGAACCGGAATTCGTTTTTCTACCATCGTTTCTCACCTCATATTTGCAATTTTTTTTATCTCGATTAAACTTTATATATTAAATAGAAATTACTTCAAGGAGGAATTCCATGTCTTCATTCACACACTTTAATGACCAAGGACGCGCGAAGATGGTTGATATAAGTGACAAAAAAGCAACCGTTCGAACAGCAATTGCATGCTCTAGCATTGTCGTTACAAAAGAAATTTACGATAAAATCTCACACAATGAAATCGGGAAAGGTGACGTACTAGCAGTTGCACAAATCGCAGGTATTATGGCTGCGAAACGTACTTCTGATATTATCCCAATGTGCCATCCTTTATTATTAAAAGGTGTTGACGTTTCTTTCGATTGGAAACAATCCGAAGAACAATATCGATTACTTATTGAAGTAAAAGTTAAAACAGAAGGTAGCACCGGTGTTGAAATGGAAGCTTTAACAGCGGCTTCCGCTACCGCACTTACTGTGTACGATATGTGTAAAGCTGTTGATAAAGGTATGATTATTGGCGAAACGTACTTACTTGAAAAAACAGGTGGAAAAAGTGGAGATTACGCGAGAAAATCTTAATCTTCTCTCTGTTGAACCTAAAGGGTCTCCTTTAGGTTCAACCTATATATCTTGCATATAAACGTTTTGCTACATTGATATCATTCGTCCCATGAATAAACGCCCTGCCATCTGTAAATAAAACAAAACGAAATTCCTCTACCGGAAATGATAATAAATACGGAGTAGCTTTTACATCCACACTTCTTTGTAAGCGCTTTTTAATTTCCTCTAAGTTAAATTCATTCCGCACACCTGGACGGATTTGCACTGTATTTCGTCCACATAACACTTCTGTTTTTGTTTGTGCTTCAAATGTTAAACTCGGATATGTACGTAATCTTCCGCAAGATAAACACGTGTCTTTTTTCTGCCTGTTCACTTTAAATGCCATCTGTTGATTATTCCATAGATCAAACGATAACATCGTTTCGCGAAGCGCCCCATAATCTTCTACTAATATTTTCAACGCTTCCGTTATTTGATGCGCCACTACTAATTGTACTGCTGGCTGTATAATACCAGCCGTATCACATGTTGCTCCGCTCGCCGGATGCTCCATTAAACAGCGGAAACACGGTGTTTTTCCTGGTAAAATTGTATACGTTACTCCGTAGCTTCCGACACAACCACCATATATCCATGGAATATTATACTTTTGTGAAATATCATTAATAAGAAGACGCGTTTCAAAATTATCTGTCGCATCTAATATTAAATCTACATCATTCACTAGCTCTTCCATTTCTTGCACTGTTACATCCGTCACAACCGGATTTATTTCCACCTCAGAATTAATCGCCTTTAAATGTTCTGCCGCTGCTACCGCCTTCGGTTTATACTGCTTTGCATCTTCTTCTGTATATAGTTGTTGCCTTTGTAAATTGCTCCATTCTACATAATCACGATCTGCAATTGTTATTTTTCCAACACCTGCTCTCACAATCGCTTCTGCATTTGCTGCACCAAGAGCTCCAGCCCCAATAATAAGCACATGTTTCTCTCTAATTTTTCTCTGTCCTTCTTCTCCAACACCAGCAAATAATATTTGTCTTGAATATCGCTCCTGCATACGATAGCCCCCTTTCTTATCCTCCTATATAAGACATTTCAATTTTCGGACGATTTTTTGCACTTTCTTCTGTCCGTTCATCCGAATACCTATCTTTTCTATTCATCCACACATCTTGTATAACACTTACTAACTCCTCATCCGAAAGATTCCCTCTAAGAAGTTCCCTTACATCCAATCCTTCTGTCGCAAATAAGCAAGTATAAAACTTTCCATCTGCCGAAATTCTTGCTCTCGTACAAGAGGAACAAAATGACTCAGAAACAGAAGTAATAAAACCGACTTCGGTATTTGTTCCAACGTAGCGATATCGCTTCGCAACTTCACCGAAATAATGCGCTTCAGCTGGCTCGAGCGGATACACGCTATGAATCATTTCAATTAGCTCTTGCTTTGTAACGACTTGATCAAAGTTCCATCCATTTGTACTACCAACATCCATAAACTCAATAAACCTAAGCGTGATTCCCTGCTCTTTAAAATACGCAGCCATCGGAAGTACTTGATGGTCGTTCATCCCTTTTTTCACAACCATGTTTACCTTTACATCAAGCCCGGCCTCTTTTGCAGCCATAATCCCCTTTATAACAGGTTTTGTATTAATATTCCGGCCATTAATAGCCTTAAATACATCGTCATCTATTGCATCTAAACTAACATTTACTCTATGTAATCCAGCTTCTTTTAATACTTTTGCTTGTTTTGTTAAATGAATCGCATTTGTCGTTAACCCTATATCTACTAACCCTTCAATTTTCACGAGACGTGCAATAAGTTTTGTTAAATCTTTACGCAGCAGTGGCTCGCCACCAGTAAGTCTAATTTTTCGTACACCGATGCTAACAAATAGTTTTGCCAAACGCTCAATTTCATCAAACGTCAGTAAAAACTCATCTTTCAAAAAAGCATAATCTGGCCCAAAAACTTCCGCTGGCATACAATATGTACATCTAAAATTGCAACGATCAATGACAGATATGCGCAAATCTTGAAGTGGGCGTCCAAAAAAATCTGTAACCATCTCCTGCATCGCCACCCTCCCTTTCTGCCAAATTTCTCTCTTTTCATTCTATTATAATATATTTTCGAACTGCGATGTTTTTGCTCAAGTGAATAAAGTAAAACTTTCCTAACCAATTAGACTACCTACAAATAACGAGATAAAAAACCTTGAAGCATAAAAGCCCCAAGGTTTTCTTCCCATTAACTTAACCTAATAATAGTTAGCGTAGCTCCTGGTGTTGTTGTAGATAATGTAGCTATTGCAACTAATCCAAATAACTGCAAACTAATAGCAGCCCCAGCAGGCAAATTAGCAATTATTGTCGCATTAAATGACCCTGTAGCTACTGCTGGTGAATTTATTGTTCCTGCAAGCGGACTACCATTGACAGTTATACGAGAACTTACAAGTAAAGAGGCTGTTAAATTTATTGTATAAGCTATATAGTAATTCCCTGCATTTGCAACTGTAAATACGGTATTTCCTCCGCTAACGGTAATTCCTGGTCCAATATTTTGATTGTTTGGCAATGGTACATTTGTACCACCTAACAGAACAGATATAGCACTTCCTGATGTATTATTTGCAAATGAGTACGTTGCAGTTGTACTAACTCCGGTCACACCCGTCGCCCCGGTTGCTCCCGCTCCAGTTGGGCCTGTTGGACCTTGAATTCCTTGCGAACCAGTTGGACCCGTGGATCCTGTTGGACCTTGTGAACCTGTTACTCCCGTTGGACCTTGGATTCCTTGTGGGCCTTGAACTCCTTGGGGACCTTGTGCTCCGGTTGCCCCAGTATCCCCTGTTGGGCCTTGTGGACCTTGCAATCCTTGCACGCCTTGTGGACCGGTTGGACCTATTTCGCCTTGAACACCTTGAACTCCGGTTGGGCCTTGTGGACCAGTCGGACCTTGCACACCTTGTATCCCCTGAATTCCCTGCGGACCTTGTGCTCCGGTTGCCCCTGTCACACCTTGTATTCCTTGCGGGCCTTGATCTCCTTGAATTCCTTGTGGACCCGTTGGACCTTGAATTCCTTGTGGACCTTGGATTCCCTGTGGACCTTGATCTCCTGTCGCCCCAGTTACTCCTTGTATCCCTTGGGGACCTTGAACACCTTGCGGACCTGTTGGACCTTGGATCCCTTGCACTCCTTGAATTCCTTGTGGGCCTTGTAAGCCCGTCACCCCTGTTGCTCCTGTTTCTCCGGTCGCTCCTGTCACTCCTGTTAAGCCTGTAGCCCCAGTATCTCCAGTTGCTCCTGTCACCCCTGTTGCTCCTGTTGGTCCAGGTGGTCCACCGGATGGACCTGTCACTCCCGCCGGACCTGATGGCCCCGTTGGACCAGTCGGTCCTGCAGGTCCTCCAGAAGGACCTGTTATCCCTGTCGGACCGGTTACTCCTGTCGGTCCTGTAGTTCCTTCCCCTGTCGCTCCAGTTACTCCTGTATCCCCTGTTACTCCTGTTGGCCCTTGGATTCCTTGAATCCCCTGCGGCCCCTGCACTCCTTGTGCTCCCGTCGGTCCTTGAATTCCTTGAATACCTTGCACTCCCTGTGCTCCCATTGGACCTGTTGGACCTATTTCCCCTTGAGTACCTTGCACTCCTTGCGGCCCCTCTGGACCTGTTGCCCCTTGAATACCTTGAACGCCTTGAATTCCAGTTGTTCCTTGCGCTCCAGTTGCTCCTGTTACACCTTGAATCCCTTGTATTCCCTGAATTCCTTGCGGGCCTTCTGGTCCTGTCGCTCCTACTGGCCCTTGTATCCCCTGTATTCCTTGCGGACCCTCTGGACCTGTTGCTCCAGCTGGTCCTGGCACACCTTGGATTCCTTGTGGACCCTGAAGTCCTTCTGGGCCTTCTGGTCCTGTTGGTCCTATATCTCCCATCGGCCCTTGGATTCCTTGCACTCCTTGTGGTCCTGTTTCTCCTGTTGGACCTGGTACCCCTTGTATTCCTTGCGGACCTTGATCTCCTGTCGCCCCAGTTACTCCTTGTGGTCCTATAGCCCCCTGTATTCCTTGCGGACCTTGATCTCCTGTTGCTCCCGTTACCCCTTGAATCCCCTGAACTCCTTGTATTCCTTGTTCACCAGTTACGCCCGTCGGACCAGGAATACCTTGAATACCTTGCGGACCTTCTGGACCGGTTGGTCCAATCGGCCCTTGAACCCCTTGTATTCCTTGCAAGCCCTGCGCTCCTGTGCTTCCAGTTGGACCTGTAGTTCCTGCTGCTCCAGTTATCCCTGTACTTCCTGTTGCCCCTGTATTTCCCGTTGCTCCCGTCGCACCTGTACTTCCACTCGGTCCACCACCCGGACCTGTCGCACCAGTTGCCCCCGTCGGACCAGGAGGTCCTCCTGATGGGCCAGTTATTCCTGTTGGACCTGTTATGCCAGTCGGACCAGTTATCCCCTGACCAGTCGCTCCGGTTGCCCCCGTATTTCCACTCGGCCCTTGTGGGCCTTGTATACCTTGAGGGCCTTGTATACCTTGTGAACCAGTTGCACCCGGTACCCCTTGCACTCCTTGAATTCCTTGAGGTCCCTCTGGTCCAGTAGCTCCAATCGGCCCCTGTATTCCTTGTATCCCCTGTATTCCTTGCGCCCCAGTCGCTCCTGTTGGACCAATCGGACCTTGTAACCCTTGCACTCCTTCTGGTCCTGTCGCTCCTGTTGCCCCCTGTGGTCCCCTCAATCCTTGCGGCCCCTGCTGTCCTTCTGGCCCTGTTGCACCCATTTGTCCAGCTAGTCCTTGAATCCCTTGCACTCCTTGAGGTCCTGTCGGGCCCTTCTCTCCCATCGGACCTTGTAATCCTCTTGGTCCTTGTGGGCCTGTTGGACCTTGGGGACCGGTTGGACCAGTAATCCCAATGCCAGTAAATCCGGTTGGAACGGGAGGAAAAGTAGGTCCAATAAGATTTGGTGAAATTCTGAAATTAGAATTTAATGAATTTTGTTTATCGCGCCCTTTCACACTTTCACCACCTACACACCATCTTTTTCACATCAAACAAACCTCTTCTTTTTAATATGTATTTACAAAAACAATCTCCAAGACTATTTTTATTTTTAATAATAAAAACTCCCTTAATTCCTTAAGGGAGTCCAGCAATTGAATCCATATTATCTGTATTAGGGACAGCTTGTGCTATGCTCGATGCATTTACACTTTGCCCCATATTTGCTCCTGTTACAGTACCGGCAGGAGTTCCCCTTGTATAGGTTGTCGTCACCGAGTCTCCAGGCTGTAAACAAAGCTTCGTCTCCGTTCCTATTACTGTAACAACATCAATCCAAGTACACCCCATTGAACCACTATACGATTTCGTAGCAGTAAATGAAGTATCACTCAAATTATCACCGGTAAATATATTACCAGTGTTATTCACAATAACAAATTCTTTTATATGAGCAGGCATAATCACACTCTACCTTTCCTCTATGAACCTAATGTACGTGTACTCGTTGCTAATGGCGGAAGAAACACTGATGTTCTAATCACTGCTTCTGGCTGTCTTTTCCCATTTAAAAAAATAGCCGCACTCGATCCTCCAGCACCTGCATATATTTTTGCTACAGCTAAAGGTGAGATATCATAACAGTCACCGACATTAACAGCCCCTGTATTATTAATAATTTTTACTTTCCGCAAGTTAATCCCCATTTACCTATCCCCCTTTTGTACACTGTATGCAAAATAAAAAAACTTGAAACAAACACGTTTCAAGTTTTTTCAAGCTACTTATTTCGTTTCACCTTCATATTGAAGCATGCCGCCAACCATGTTCATTGTTTTAAATCCTTGCTCATTTAAATAATGGCATACATTTTCACTGCGCATTCCCGAGCGACAAATAAAGATATATTCATTCTCTTTATCAAAGAAATCTACTTTATTTGGGATATCGCCCATTTTAATATGTACAGCTTCCGGAATTTTCCCTGCTGCTACTTCTTCATCTTCCCTTACGTCTACTAAAAATAACGTTTCTCCATTTTCTAAACGCTCTTGCACTTCTTCTGTAGTAATTGTTTTAACTTCTGTCATATGTCGTTCCTCCTTATATACAATAAAACCTTTAGTCTCTTCCTTAAAAAAGCATGTCTAATCAATTTTAGCATGCGAAAGAAAGAACGCAAAGAATGGAAAATTTATTTCTCAATTTTGCCGCAAAACTTATTCTTTACAAACATAACTCGTGCATTGTATCCTCAATATACTTGTTTTATGAAAGGAGCCAATGAAAATGACACTTTTTCTTTTCATTATGGGCATCATTTTCTTAATCGCTGCAATTATTGCTCTTAGTATGAAAAATAATAAAAAGATAAAATCGCCACAAGAAATATCGTTCTTATTTCTATTACTTAGTATAGCGTTCTTCGGTATAGCAATTGCCACATATATTTTCCGTCTACAAATTATGTAAAAAAAGGTGCCTACTACATACATTGCACCTTTTTCACACCATTTATTTTCTACACAAAACTAGATACTTTCCGATTTAAAAACTCATAAACCTTTTTTTCAAATAAATGAATATCAAAGGCTCCCGCCATATGTCCATTTATACTTTCTATCTCATACACTTCCGCATACTTCCCTTGTTTTTGCAACATGTCTACCATTTTATAATTATAACGTGACGGCTGAAGCAAATCTTGTTTACACGGAATCATAAGTACATTTGCTTCTATATTAGACAATGCCTCTTCTAAAGACGAAAATCCATGCGCAATATCATGTAATAAAACTGCTTTCGCAGTGTATATCCACGAATTTGCATCTACTAACTCTATACTTCTATATGTCACTTTATTTATTTCTTTCTCAAATGATGTTAATGCAGCAAATGTTTCATAAGGTTCTTTCTCTACACTATTACGAGGGAATGTCGTTTCATAAAAATGCTCATCAAATGCGTTCATAAACATCATTCTATTTGCTAAATGGAGTCCCTTCATTGGCTGCTCTTCTCCATATTTCCCGCCCTTCCAACTTGAATCCAGTTGAATAGCCTCAATTGCATTTTGCGCTACATTTACCGACGTAATAATTGGATTTTGCGGGTTCGTAATAACACCAATCATCCGCTCTACCATATGAGGATAATGAACAGCCCATTGCTGCGCAATCATCCCACCAGCTGACGGTCCCATTACAGCATGTAACCTTGAGATTCCCATATCTTTTATTAACTCATATTGCACACGAGCTACATCAAGAAATGTAAGAACCGGAAAATCCATCGCATATTCATCTCCAGTTTTCGGATGAATCGATTTCGGTCCCGTTGTAAACACATAAGGGTTCTTAACCTGCACATTACAAAGATTATCAGTACATATAACAAAATATTTATTTGTATCAATTGCTTTCCCCGGTCCAATTAAACCATCCCACCAGCCAGACTCCTCATCATGCGCTGTATATTTCCCTGCCGCGTGACTCGTTGCACTAAAATAATGGCATACCAAAATCGCATTTGACCTTTCTCTATTTAAAGTACCATACGTCTCATACCCCATTTGAACAGGAATTCCCCTACCATTTTCAAACGTAAACTCTCTTAAAACAAACTTTTCCTTTTTTACAAATTGCACAGACTCGCCCTCTTCCCGTCATAGTATGAACTGCTGCTTACTAAAGGATTTTTTCTATGCAAACTAATCTCCTCCTTCTTTTCATAAATAAATGAATAATATACAAAATTAGCCACAAAATAGCATTATATTACACAATCAAAGAGGGCATACATATGATTTGGAATTGGCTACGTAAGAAAAAAAAATCAAACACGGCAGAGAAAAACGAAACAGATAACTCGGAGCAACAGCCTAACACCCAAGAGAATGATAACAAAGAACAGACTCGAAGTATGAAACATAATAAAGATAGCAATAGCGAGCAAAAAAAAGAGGAACACAAAGAGCCTTCTCAGGATCAACAGCAACAATATTCTAAACAAAACGACTCAGATCAGACTCAACAACAACAACAACAACAACAACAACAACATTCTAAACAAGATGACTCATTCCAGAATCAGCAACAACATTCTAAACAAAACGACTCGAATCAGAATCAGCAACAACATTCTAAACAAAACGACTCGAATCAGAATCAGCAACAACATT